>DDEJ01000066.1:8025-13928 GCA_002336405.1 Rhodobacteraceae bacterium UBA1957 | reverse complement strand
TGTGCCTTAGTGCAACGATATGATTTTAAGACCTGTACTCGGGTCAATCGAAAAATCTGCTTTTTAGAAAATTAAATTGATTGACCGAACAGGGCTAAATACGTCAGGTAGTGGGACGCAGCATCTGCATACGCTACATGTGGTATCTGGCGAGGGTTACATTGACGACACATTACTGGCTACAAGTGGCGCGCGGCGTCCAAGATTGGCCGTGTAGGGTGTTGCTGGTTCCCGAAAGTAAAAGACACATTGCACGACACGGCCTGACATCGGGCAGGCAGAGCGCAGGTACAAGAATGAGGCAGCGACAAGATGAAAATTGAACGTAAATTTACCGAGGCGGGCAAAGACGCGTACGCAAACATTGAATTTGTGAAGACGTCTTCCGAGATCCGCAATCCCGATGGTACGATTGTATTCCACCTCGATGATGTAGAGGTGCCAGCAAGTTGGAGCCAAGTCGCATCTGACGTATTGGCACAAAAATATTTCCGCAAAGCCGGTGTTCCGGCATCGCTGCGCAGGAGCCGTGAAAAAGATGTGCCCGCGTTTTTGTGGCGGTCCGTGCCCGACGGCGATTCTGTGGCCTATGGTGGCGAGACGTCGAGCAAGCAGGTTTTTGATCGTTTGGCGGGAGCATGGACCTATTGGGGCTGGAAGGGCGGTTATTTTACAACCGAAGCCGACGCATCAGCTTATTACGATGAAATGCGGTATATGCTGGCGACCCAGCGGGCAGCGCCAAACAGTCCTCAATGGTTCAATACCGGTTTGCACTGGGCGTATGGGATCGATGGACCAAGCCAGGGTCATTTTTACGTTGATTATAAAACAGGTAAGTTGACCAAATCTACCGGAGCCTATGAACACCCGCAACCGCACGCGTGTTTTATTCAATCGGTCACTGATGATCTGGTCAACGAGGGTGGTATTATGGATCTGTGGGTGCGTGAAGCGCGCCTGTTTAAATATGGATCCGGCACAGGAACAAACTTTAGTTCGCTGCGTGGATCAGGTGAGTCGCTTTCTGGCGGTGGTCAATCCTCCGGCTTGATGGGGTTTTTGAAAATTGGCGACCGGGCAGCCGGCGCGATCAAATCAGGTGGCACCACCCGACGGGCGGCCAAAATGGTCATCTGTGATGCCGACCACCCGGACATCGAAGAATTCATCAATTGGAAAGTGCGCGAGGAACAGAAAGTCGCCAGCATCGTCGCTGGTTCAAAAATGCACGAAATCCGCCTGAACGAGATTTTTGATGCGATCAGGGCGTGGGATGGCAGCAGTGAAGATGCGATCGATCCGGTCAAAAATGCCCAACTGAAAGTGGCCATTCGCGCTGCGAAAAAGGTATCGATCCCCGAGACTTATGTAAAACGCGTTTTGGATTATGCAAAACAGGGTTATTCCAGTATCGAGTTTCCAACCTATGACACCGATTGGGATTCTGAGGCCTATGCCTCGGTGTCAGGCCAGAATTCAAACAACTCGATCCGGGTCACCGACGCATTCCTCAAAGCGGTCGAAAATGACGCGGATTGGGAATTAATTCGTCGGACCGACGGCAAGGTTGCAAAGACCATCAAGGCCCGCGCCCTGTGGGAAGATGTCGGTCATGCGGCTTGGTCATGCGCTGATCCGGGCATTCAATATCACGATACCGTAAATGCGTGGCATACCTGTCCCGAAGATGGTGAAATTCGTGGGTCTAACCCCTGTTCGGAATATATGTTCCTTGACGATACGGCTTGTAATCTGGCGTCGATGAACCTTCTGACGTTTTTGCAGGATGGTGTGTTTAACGCCGAAGAGTACATGCACGCCACCCGTCTGTGGACGCTGGCGCTTGAAGTATCGGTGATGATGGCACAATTTCCGTCAAAAGAGATCGCCAAACGCAGCTATGAGTTCCGCACTCTCGGCCTTGGCTTCGCCAATATTGGTGGTTTGCTCATGAATTTGGGCTATGGATATGACAGCGTAGAAGGGCGGTCGTTGTGTGGCGCGCTTTCGGCTATTATGACGGGTGTGTCCTATGCGACCAGCGCGGAAATTGCTGGAGAGTTGGGGGCTTTTGGTGGCTATGAGCGCAATAAAGAGCATATGCTGCGGGTGATCCGCAATCATCGCAATGCTGCTCACGGCAAAAGCGACGGCTATGAGGGCCTCGCGATCAATCCGGTCCCGTTAGATATGAAAAACTGCCCCGATCAGGAGCTGGTAAACTTATCAAAGATTTGTTGGGACGAGGCGTTGTCTTTGGGAGAACGTCATGGATATCGCAACGCGCAGACGTCGGTCGTGGCGCCAACCGGCACAATTGGTCTGGTGATGGATTGTGACACCACCGGCATCGAGCCCGACTTTGCGCTGGTGAAGTTCAAGAAACTTGCTGGTGGCGGTTACTTTAAGATCATCAACCAATCGGTACCTGGAGCGCTGGAAAAACTGGGTTATCCAAGTTCGCAAATTGAAGAAATTGTGAGCTATGCCGTGGGTCACGGCAGCATCGGCAACGCACCGGCAATCAACCATACGTCGTTGATTGGTCACGGATTTGGACCAGCAGAGCTGGATAAAATTGAAGCGGCGCTCGGGTCGGCGTTTGACATTCGATTTGTGTTCAACCAGTGGACTTTGGGGCAGGACTTCTGCACCAAAGTATTGGGTGTGCCTAGCGAAAAACTGATGGATCCCACCTTTGACCTGCTGCGGCATTTGGGCTTTAGTAAAGCCGATATTGATATGGCCAATGACCATGTTTGCGGCTCAATGACCCTCGAAGGCGCGCCACATCTTAGGACAGAGCACTACAGCATATTCGATTGTGCAAATCCATGTGGCAAGAGAGGCAAGCGCTATCTTAGCGTCAACAGCCACATCCACATGATGGCAGCGTCTCAGTCGTTTATTTCTGGGGCGATTTCCAAGACTATTAACATGCCGAACGATGCAACGATCGAAGATTGCCAAAAAGCCTACGAATTAAGTTGGTCGCTTGGCGTGAAGGCAAACGCACTGTACCGCGATGGGTCTAAACTCAGCCAACCATTGGCTGCCGCGCTGGTAGAGGATGACGACGAAGCTGCAGAAATTCTTGAAAGCGGCAGCATCAACGAAAAAGCCAAAGTGCTGGCTGAGAAAATCGTTGAAAAGGTGGTGATCAAGGAAATCGTGCGCAGCAATCGCGAAAAAATGCCAGAGCGGCGCAAGGGATACACGCAAAAGGCCGTTGTTGGTGGCCATAAGGTGTATTTGCGCACTGGCGAATACAGCGACGGTTCACTGGGTGAAATTTTCATCGACATGCACAAAGAAGGCGCTGGCTTTCGAGCAATGATGAACAATTTTGCCATAGCAGTGTCCGTGGGGCTGCAATATGGGGTGCCTCTGGAAGAGTTTGTCGACGCCTTTACCTTTACCAAGTTTGAACCAGCAGGTCTGGTTCAGGGCAACGATAGCATCAAGAATGCCACATCGATCCTTGATTATATTTTCCGGGAACTTGCGGTGTCTTATCTTGACCGCACCGACCTGGCGCATGTCAAACCCGAAGGTGCCAGCTTTGACGATCTGGGCCGCGGTGAGGAAGAAGGCTTGTCAAATATCAAGGAGTTAAGTGAAACTGCAGCATCTAAGTCTTTGGATGTACTGAAGCAAATTAGCTCATCGGGTTATCTGCGCAAACGCTTGCCGCAAGAATTGGTCGTGTTCCAAGGCGGGCAGGCAGTCGCAGGTGGCGTCGTCAGTGACACAGCGCTTGCCATTGCAGCACAGCAGGCAGATGTTGCCCAACTGTCAAATACCGGCACCGCCACAGCAGCACCAGCGGTCGGTCTGCGGGCTCAGGCCAAGATGCAAGGATACGAAGGAGAAGCATGTGGTGATTGCGGCAATTACACTTTGGTCCGCAATGGCACCTGCATGAAATGCAACACCTGCGGCGGCACTTCGGGTTGCTCGTAGATATCAAGGTTAAGGGGCGGGTGCGCTCGCCCCTACGACGTTCAGGCCACAGGCAAAAATTTTAGAGCAGTAACAACGATGAGCCTGAACGGCGAAACTGGGGGCCTTGAGCCCCCATTTTTTTTGGCCACTAAAATTATATAAAAACAGGAAGTTCTGCGGTATCTTTAAGGCTTTCTGTCACGAAACTTGCCGAGACATCCATCAACGGCAGACCCTTTATGAGCCGCTGGTACAATCGATCATAATCTGAAATATCACGGACGCGCGCTTTGATCAGGTAATCCAGATCACCTGACATGCGATATAAACCGATAATCTGGGCGATACCTTGTGCAGTTTTGGCCAGCTGCTCTGTCCATTCAACCGAATGCTGCGCGGTTTTGATTTGAATGAAAACCAGCAAGCCAAGATCCAGTTTTTCTGGATCTACCAGCGCCATACGTCGGGTGATAACCCCACTGGATTCTAAGGCTTTGACCCGGCGCCATACCGCATTGCGCGACAGACCAATCATTTCCCCCAGGCGATCAAGTGATATGTCACTGGAGATTTGTAATTGTTTAAGAATTTTGCGGTCTAGGTGGTCAATATCCACAAATTGCTCCTGTTTGTGAGAAATCTTTGCAAAGTTATGCCAATATTTTTGTAAATTGGGATATGAGATACACTAATCGGGTCTAAGATTGATTGAAACTGAAAAAGTGAGAGGTTCCATGTGGACTAAATTATTTTTAAATCACCCTAGAGCCGTCGAAGAGAGTTATGGCGAACACGCAATCTTTGCAGGCCGTTTTGCCGCTCAGCTGTTTATCGCGGCAGTCTGCGCGCTTATCCACGCCCTGATACCGGGGGTGTTTGAAAAAACCGCCAGTAAAATCGTCGCGCGCCTCTATGCCCAAACAGCGGGACGCGGCGTCTAATGTGTCGGTGGGCGGCCTATGTGGGCCAGCCGGTTTTTCTGGCCGACATCATTGCAGACCCTGTGCATTCTTTGATCGATCAGAGCCGGAACGCGGAAGAGTGTAAGACCAATCTGAACGCGGACGGTTTTGGCGTTGCATGGTATGGCCACCGTCGCAAACCGGGGCTGTACCGCGATATTTATCCTGCTTGGTCCGACCCCAACCTGCGGGCGTTGTCAGAACAGGTGAAATCCGCGCTTTTTCTTGCGCATGTCAGGGCCTCGACAGGATCGGCAATCAGCCGCAACAATTGCCACCCGTTTGTGGTTGATCGGTGGAGCTTTATGCACAATGGACAAATCGGAGGATTTGAAGCGGTGCGCAAAGCGGCTGATATGCTGATCCCGAATGAGCTTTACCGTCACCGGCGTGGCGCAACCGACAGCGAGGCGTTTTTTCTGGTCGCCTTGGGCAACGGGCTGGAGACCGATCCTCTCGACGCTATTGCCCGCACCATCGCAACTTTTGAGGCACTGGCGACCAAGACGCCAAAATTCCGCATGACTGCGGCCTTTTCAGATGGTGAAAAGCTCTATGCGGTGCGTTATGCCTCAGATGATCGCGCCCCGACGCTTTATCACCGCTGGAGTGGATCACAAAAGGGCAGGGCGGTTGTGTCTGAACCGTTCGATGCGGACAGCGGCGTCTGGCAAGAGATTCCAGATCGCAGTTTTTGTATTTTTGAAGGCCAACAGGTGAAAATTAACAAACTCTAAGCGCTGCAGACGGTTTTTTAAGGTATCCTGGCTGCCTCTTGCGGGGCGGGGTGTCAGCTGAAAATGAAGATTTGCGCGGTTAATACGCCCTTTGCGTTTTGATGTGGGCAAGCGCCGCACTGTTTAAATAGACCATTTATGGATGATCGAGATACCCTTGAACCCTTTGTCATCATTTTCAAAGCTATCGTTTGCAACTCTGGAAAATTGTATTTTATCCAGCGGCATTGGACGGGTTTTCAGCCGCCTGTATTTC
>DDEJ01000066.1:4799-7696 GCA_002336405.1 Rhodobacteraceae bacterium UBA1957 | reverse complement strand
GCCGCCTGTATTTCAGCCAATTCGGTGATGACCCGCTGCCATAAATCGGGGGACTGGGCGCCTTGCACCACATGCTGTCCGGCAACAATGAATGTTGGAACCGATGTGATGCCCATCTGTCGGCCAGCGGCTTCTTTTTCGGCAACCACTCCACTGTCGGCGACAGATGACAACAGTTTGCTGACGAGGGCGCCGTCCATGCCGCTGCGTTCACCCACCTGCGCTAAGACTGCCGGATCGCCAATATCAAGGCCCAGCTTGAAATAGGCACGAAACAGGCCCGCAACCACTGGCGTTTGACAGCCTTCAATCCCCGCCCAGTGTATCAACCGATGCGCATTGGATGTATTCGGCGTGGTCTTTATCTTGTCAAAAGCGATCTCCAATCCGGCACTTTGAGCGTGCTCGGCCACCGGTGCATAGGCCCGCACGGCCTGTTGCTTGCCGCCGAATTTCGTCTCGAGATAGAGCCGCCGGTCCATGCCGCCGGCTGGCATGTCGGGGTTGAGTTGGAACGGATGCCATTCGATATCGAAGTTATGCTCTGGGGCGGCCTCAAGGGCGCGGTCCAAATGGGCTTTACCAATATAGCACCAAGGGCAAATCGGGTCAGATATAATATCCAGTTTCGTCATGCGCTCGCCTTGTAATAGTCGCGGAGTTTGTGCCGCAGTATCTTGTTGTTCGGCCCGGTTGGCAACCGACAGATATGAATGTAGAGCCGGGGCTGTTTATATTGCGCCAGTCTTGTTTCAACAAAGCGCTTCACAACGACGTGATCCAAATCGGCAGCCCCGGTGTGAAACGCCGCAATAACAAAGACCTGTGGCTTGACCTCAACCTCTGTAACGGCAACGTCTCCGATATCTGGATATAATCGTAAGGCAGATTCAACCTCAAGCGGGCTGACGCGGTATCCGCCCGCAGTCATGATATCATCGGCCCGACCACAATATTCAATCTGACCGTCCTGATCCATGATGCCTTGATCGCCAGTGACAAACCATTCGTCAGCCACCAAGCGGCGCAAAGCACCGTTTTCGTGACGATACCCCAACATCAGGCCCTGATCGTGACGCGAGACAGCAATCATGCCCTGTGTGCCGACTGAAACCGGCCCGTCGGCATCTACAATTGCTACTCTCCGGCCGGTCTGGGGACGGCCGAGGGTGCCGGGGCGTGCAGGGTGAGCGGGGCTGGCCGATATAAAGGTCGAGCATTCAGACATGCCATAAGCCTCATAAACTGGGCAGCCTGTGGTCGCCCGCCAAGCTTTTTGCAGCCTGTCGGGCATTTTCTCACCAGCACTTAGTGCATGGCGCAATTTGGGCAGTTTCAAGACCGTCTCATCAGTCAAAATTTTGCGAAAAACTCCAGGTGCCGCAGCAAATATTGTGATTTCGTGCTGGTCTAAAAGTTGCCGCAGACTGGCGACATCGCCCAGCGTTTCGGAAATGATTGCCGTTGCGCCACACCGCCAGGGATCCAATAGGCCGGTGCCCAGTGTGTAGGTCCAGTTAAAGGCACCGGCATGTAAAAGCCGGTCGGTGCTGTGAATATCTGTCCAGTCTGGACCCATCATTTGGCGGGCCCAGATCACCCGGTGGGCGTGCATCACCGCACGTGGAGTGCCAGAGGTCCCCGAGGTATAGACAATATAGGCCAAACGATTTGGATCACCGTACAGATAAGCGGCGGGCGGCGCGTGGCGCATGTCGCGCAGTGCGGCCAAATCAATGGTCTGGCACGCTGTATTCGCCGCGTGTTCTGTTGCAAGACATGCGATTTTAGGGTCGTGAATAATGGCTGCAGGGGCAAGATCATGAATAATTTTAGCAGTTTCGACCTCAGTCAACTGGGCGGCGCAGGGCACGGGCACCAATCCCACAGCGATGGCGCCAAGAAAGCTTAGCGGAAAATCAACACTATGACCCAGCCGTAACAAAACAAGATCACCGGGCCGCAGACCCCGGTCCAAAAGTCCTGCGCCAGTGGCCAGAACGGCCTGTTCCAACTGGCGGTAACTCCAGATAATTTGATGTGGGCCTCCGACCAGTTCAAGCGCTGTTTTGGCAGGGGTTTCAGTGCTATGGCGCAATCCATAGGCGGCCAGATTAAACTGGGGCGGACAGCTGGGCGGAGGCCCTTTATCAAACAGCGACAGCATAACAAATCTGCTAAGTTGGTTTGGTGCCAGTTGCAAGCCGGTCAAGCCAACGATATATCAAGCTTATGACGGAACGTGCCCCTTTTTCACTTTTGCGCGTCGCGCGCGAAGACGGCAGTGGCGCTGCGCCGGAACCGCTGGATTTGGGCCAACGGGTCCGCGGCCTGCGCAAGGCCAAGAAGTGGACGCTTGAACAAGCGTCACAGCAGGCCGGGTTGGCGCGGTCGACCTTGTCTAAAATCGAAAACGGTCAAATGTCTCCGACCTATGACGCGCTGAAAAAGCTGGCAGTTGGCCTGGAAATCTCCGTACCTCAATTATTTACTCCCCCGTGCAACACGCAGATCAATGGCCGTCTTGTGGTGACAAAATCCGGTGAGGGTCCGCAAAAGCCCACCGTCACCTACGAGCATGAGCTGCTTGCCGACACCCTAACCCAAAAACAGATGATGCCCTACCGCGCGCGAATCCGCGCCCGCTCTGTCGATGAATTTGACGGCTGGGTACGTCATGATGGCGAAGAGTTTTTGTATGTTTTGACCGGTATGATCATGCTCTACACTGAATTTTACGAACCGATGACGATGCGCCGTGGCGACAGTGCCTATTATGACGCCTCAATGGGCCACAATGTCGTGTCATGCAGCGAAGACGACGCCACCCTTTTGTGGGTCACCACGCTGGCTTAACAAAATCAGCCATGCCAACAGCGATAATTTGCATACCAATA
>DDEJ01000066.1:3572-4439 GCA_002336405.1 Rhodobacteraceae bacterium UBA1957 | reverse complement strand
ACGCACCGGCAATACAAAGCGCCGCAAACGGTGGCAGCGCTTTTGGGCATGAATTCAAGACACAAGAAATGACGAATAATAATCCAAAAGTTGCAATGAGTTCCCGGGTCCAGTGCGCTGGACCTGTACGGTGCATCGTGATCTACATCTGCCAGATCTCTCGATCTAACATCGCATGGGCAACCCAAACCCCCAGCAGCCCACCGATCACCTGCAAGATGACGAATTGTACCGCATGCCCGGGGAGGGGGCGCCGCGCAGGGCAAATGCCAGCGTACCCGCTGGATTGAAATGCCCCCCCAGACCGGAGCCAATGTGGTGATTAAAATATACCGCTTGCAGCCGGTGGCGATGGCGTTTGCCGACAGCGTGTCCACGATATTTCCCGACGCCAAGCCCGCGCCCATGATGCTTGATCCAATCACAGCGGTTAACACAATCCGGCGCCAAGACCTTTGGCCAGCAGTTTGGCAATCATGGTATCGTTCCTATTTTTGCGACGGCGTATTTCAAATCAATGGCTTGCATCGTTTGTAACGGTATTTCCATGAAATCCAGAGTTCTGCGGCTCAGGAGGTCAGACACAGATTGAACCGCTGAGCCCGAATTTGTTTGCGGGGCTGCTGCTGGATCGTTGATCCCGCAATGGGCCCTTATCGGTGCGCCAGACCAAATCGGGCAAGTCTGTGTTGCTGCCGCACCACAAATCGTGATCATCAGATCCATAACTGGCGCATCCGGTTTGGCAAATTCATTTCAGATTTTGGAGCTTAGCTCACCCCCATCATGGTTTTTGCGTCACAGCAATAACATCGCATGCGGATGGACCCACCCGCCTGGCTGTGATCTGACAAAATAAGCCCACCA
>DDEJ01000066.1:0-3165 GCA_002336405.1 Rhodobacteraceae bacterium UBA1957 | reverse complement strand
CATGGCATGGCTGGAGCATACACTTGTCACAGGCCCGTGACAGCCAACCAGCGACAGTTAAAAAATTATTTTGACCGGAGCTGTGATTATTTTGCCTGTTCCCTTCACCGCCAACCGTGCTGGCGTACAGGCGCTGAGCGCCACCGCCACCATCAAGCCCAGCATCACGGCTGTGCGGGTCAAAACATGTCCCGAACTGAACGCGCGCCACCCGAGATATCCTTGCCGATCCCCTCGACGGTTCCGCATCCACATACTGCGCAGAGTAGAGAGATAGATAAAATTCGCATCATGGGCCTTATCATTTCTGTTCATACCACCAAACGTCGGGTAAAAATCCCAACCAATCGCCGTATATTGGCAAGTTTTTGGGATAGTTCAACGCTTTGTTATGCGCAATACGGCTGATGTTCCACTGATAAAACGGGATCACATAACGCCCGGCTGTCAACACCCGGTCCAAGGCGCGCGTGGCCGCCAGAAACCCTTGCCGGCTTTCGGCATTGATAAGCGCAGTGATCATCGCATCCACAGCCGGAGATTTTACGCCCATCCAATTGCGGGATCCGGCTTGATCGGCTGCGTCTTGCCCCCAATACAGATGTTGCTCGTTGCCAGGGCTTAGCGATAATCCGCGCCTGAAATATGTCATGTCAAAATCTTGCGCCTTGGTGCGAGCGGTGTATTGCGCATTGTCGACCGTCGATATGGTCACATCCATACCCAACCGTTCAAGCGCGCGGGCATAAATTTCCATGATGGCGTGATGTTCCTTTTTGCCTTGCTGTAACAAAACTTCAAAGGTGAAGGCGGCGCCATTACTATCCTGAAGTTGTCCGTCATTCACCTGCCACCCGGCAGTCTCTAACAGGGCGCTTGCCGTAGCGATATTTTTACGGTTGCGTTCGCGCCCGTCGCTCACCGGCAAATAATAGCCGTCCAGCGCGCCGGGCAACAAATCGGCCTCGAAAGGGGCTAACAGCTCACGCACCTGACCGGTGGCGGGCCCCGGCTCAAAACCCAGCACCGAATTTGAAAAATAAGACGTGATCCGCGACTGACGTCCCCCTGTCATCGCGTCATTGATAAACTCGAAATTGAACGCCAAGATCATCGCCTCGCGGACCCGCCAGTCGGCAAAGATAGGCCGCCGCGTGTTCATCACAAACCCGGTCATACCAGAGGGGCGCTGGTGGGGAATAAGCGATTTTTTGACTGTCCCTTCGGCCACTGCGGGGAAATTGTATTTGCTGTCCCAAGCGTCGGCGTTAAATTCCCTATGCATTGTCAAAGTGCCGGATTTAAAGGCCTCAAACGCCACCGCGCCATCGCCGAAATAATCATATCTGATTTTGTCTAAGTTATTTGTGCCGCGCCGGAACGCCAGATCGGCGCCCCAATAATCGGGGTTGCGTTCAAGCGTCAGGTAACGGCCCGGCTCAAACGCGCCAATGACATATGGGGCGCTGCTGATCGGAATATCGTTGAGCGTGGCGTTCGCGAAATCTTTACCCGCCCACTGGGATTTTTTAATAATCGGCCGCATACCGGTAATCAGCGCCAACTCAGGGTTTTTTTCTGAAAAGCTGAACCGGACTGAGCGCGGGCCAGTAGCCTCGGCTTTGGAGATTTTGCCCCAAAGCCCGTGATATCGTGGATGGCCCAACGTGCCGAGTGTTTCATAGGACCACAGTACATCTTCGACTGTTACCGGGCTTCCGTCTGAGAACTGGGCCTCTGGACGTAGGGTGAATTCGACCCAAGACCGGTCTGCCGGGGTTTCAATAGATTCTGCAAGCAGCCCATACAGCGAAAATGGTTCATCCCAATTGCGTCCCATCAGCGATTCATAGGCTATAAATCTCAACTGCCATGGGGATTTTCCTTTTAATATTAATGGATTTAGGGAATCAAATCCGCCCGTTTCACCAGAGATAATTGTCCCGCCCAATGGGGCGTCGGGGTTGGCATAGGGCAGCGATTGGTAATCGGCTGGCAGCACGGGATTGCCATACATCGCGATACCATGTTGCGTCTCAGCCAGTGCTGCAACGGCGAGTGAGCTTATCGCAATTGCGGGGCTCAGACGGTATAAAAATGATTTAAGTAACTGTCGCATTGGGATAAGTTTCCTGTCTAAATCGGGGCGAGCTGGGGCCATGATAGGCGCGCTATAAGCGTTTTTCAAACTTTTAGCTTGGATGCTGGACTTATTATCGGTATAAAGTCGTCACTGCTCGATAGGTTTCTTGCCTGTATGAAACCTGCCTCAATAACTCAACGCCTGCCTTGTGCAGGCGTTTTTTTATGCGGTTGCGGTTTCATTGTGTTGGTCGTCCGCGCGCAGACCTTATTGTTTTGGTCAATTATGATAAAGAAATATGAGAATCTGAAAGGAAATGCGCGATGTCATTAGAAGGTAAAATTGCGATCGTCACGGGTTCAACATCGGGAATCGGTTTGGGAATCGTGCGTGGTTTGGCCGAATCGGGGGCTGATGTGATTCTCAATTCGTTCACAGACACAGCGCAAGACCACGCATTAGCAGAGGGGATCGCTAAAGAATTCAATATTTCAGCGCGATATGTCTCGGCGGATATGTGCGATGGGCAAGCCTGCCGCGACTTGATTGCTGAAGTGGGGCGCTGCGATATTTTGGTCAACAATGCTGGGGTGCAACATGTCGCTCCGATTGATCAGTTTCCGGCCGACAAGTGGGATGACATCCTTGCGATCAATCTGACATCAGCGTTTCATACGACAGCCACCGCCCTGCCGATGATGCGTGCCGCAGGCTGGGGCAGGGTGGTCAATATAGCCTCTGCGCATGGTTTGACCGCCAGCCCGTTCAAATCTGCTTATGTGGCTGCCAAACATGGCGTGGTTGGGTTGACCAAAACCGTTGCGCTGGAGACAGCCGAGGAACCGATCACCGCAAACGCTATTTGTCCTGGATACGTATTGACCCCTTTGCTGGAGGCGCAATTGCCAGCGACGATGGAAAAATACAACATGGACAGAGAGACAGTGATCAAAAAGATTATTCTCGACCGGCAACCGTCGCGGAGCTTTGCCACGGTCGAACAATTGGCTGGAACATGCTGTTTTTTATGTACGAATGCCGCTGATCAAATTACTGGGACAACGATCAGTATGGATGGTGGC
>DDEJ01000114.1 GCA_002336405.1 Rhodobacteraceae bacterium UBA1957 | reverse complement strand
CGGTGGCCTTGCCAGCACGGGCAACCAGTTCTTGCCCCATGCCACCATCTAGGAGAGTGATTTCGCTCATGCTTTCAACCGTTCGTTTTCGGAATCCCATAGAGGCTGGTCTTGCTGCACCACGGCGCGGCGCCGCTCGCCATAGATCTCAATCTCCAGCTCAGTTCCGGGCTGAGTGAGATCGGGCCGCAACATTGCCAGCGCGACCGAGGCATTGACCCGGTATCCCCAAGCACCTGATGTGGTCTCGCCCACCAATGTGTCACCCTGCCATAGGGTCGACATATAGGGCGCATCACAAGTTCCCGCGTCGATCACCAAGGTTGCAAAGGCTTTCTTACGGCCAGTTTGCTTTTCGCTCAGGATCGCCGCCTTACCAGTGAAATCTTGCGGCTTATCAAGTTTGACAAACCGCTCCAACCCACCCTCGAGCAGGGTATAGTCGGTCGACAGATCGCCCTTCCACGCGCGATAGCCCTTTTCGATCCGCAGCGAATTCAACGCATACATGCCAAACGGTTTGGCCCCTGCGGCCAAAACCGCGTCATAAATTGCCGGCATTACCGCATTTTCAGAATGGATTTCCCATCCCAGTTCGCCGGCAAATGACACGCGGATCAGAAACGCTTTTTGTCCTGCGACGGTCGCCCACTGATGGGTCAGCCAGCCCTGTTCAAGATTCGCGTCAGTGATCCCAGACAGCACTGCGCGCGAGGTGGGGCCAGTGACCACCAGCGTGTCCCGCTCGGTCGTGGTTTCGCGCACGTTCACGCCTTTGGGCACCGATTTACGAATTAGTTCGCCATCATGCCACTGGGCGCTGGCCGCGGTGATCAATACGAAATTATCCTCAGCCAGACGAATACAAGACAATTCGGTCACAATTCGGCCGCGGGTGTCTGAAACATAGATCAGGTTCATCCGGCCCACTTTTGGGATACCCCCGGTACAAAAGCCACGCAGCCAGTTGTCTGCGCCCTCTCCCTGCAGCCAAAACCGCGAGAACCCCGGCAAATCCAGCACACCACAAGCATCACGCACCGCCTCGCATTCCTCACGGATGCGTGCCTCCCACGGGCCTGCTCTATTCCATGTCTGGGTAGTTTCTTCCGAGGTATCATCGCCAGGCTTGGCAAACCAATTGGCCCGTTCCCAGCCGTTATAGGCACCCATGACCCCACCCAGTTCGATAAGCCTGTCATGAACAGGCGACAGTTTTTGGTCCCGTCCAGCAGGCCATTCATGCCACGGGAAATGCATACCGTATTCATGGCCGTACACTTCCATGCCCTTGGCCACGCAGTACTCTTGGTTCGTGTAATCCGTATAGCGCCGGGGATCACACGACCACATATCCCATTCGGTCTGACCCTCGGTGATCCATTCGGCCAAAACTTTACCCGCACCGCCGCCCTGTGCAATACCAAAGGTGAACACGCAGGCCTCAAACGCATTGGGAACGCCCGGCATCGGGCCGATCAGGGGCATGCCGTCGGGCGCATAGGGGATCGGTCCATTAATCACCTTGTTGACGCCTGCGGTGCCCAGCAAAGGCATCCGCGCCATCGCATCTTCAACGTACCATTCAAGCCGCTCCAGATCGTCGGGGTAAAGCTGAAAGCTGAAATCTTCGGGCAGCGGGTCGGATGGGTTTACCCAATGCGCTTTGCAGTTGCGTTCGTAAGGACCAAGGTTCAACCCATGCTTTTCCTGCCGCAGATAATAGCTGCTATCGACATCGCGCAGCAGGGGCAGTTTACAACCGTTCTCAGCGCTCCACGCCTCTAACTCGGGGATTTCATCGGTGAGCATATACTGGTGACTCATCACCATCATCGGCACCGTGCGCCCACCATAGGGTTTGAACCATTCGCCAACCCTCTGGGCGTAGTACCCGGCAGCATTGACCACAAATTCACAGCGGATATTGCCCTTGTCAGTCTGCACGATCCAATCGTCCCCGTCGCGCAACACCCCTGTCGCCGGCGTGAAACGCAGGATTTTTGCCCCCAAATCCCGTGCTCCTTTGGCCAGCGCCTGGGTCAGCTGTGCGGGATCAATATCGCCATCATTGGGATCATACAGCGCGCCGTGCAAATCATGGGTTTCGATAAACGGATAGCGATTTTTGATCTCATCTACCGCAAGAATATCTAAATCCATACCCTGTGATTTGCCCATGCCCTTGGCGCGCTGAAATTCTTGCATACGCTCTTTGGAATGCGCCAGTCGGATCGAACCAGTGACGTGATAATTCATCGGGTAATCAACGGCAGCGCCCAGACCGCGATACAGTTCGGTGGAATAGCGCTGCATATTCATGACCGACCACGAGGTCGAGAAAGTAGGCACATTGCCCGCAGCGTGCCACGTGCTGCCGGCAGTCAGTTCATTGCGCTCGAGTAGGACACAATCAGCCCAACCCGCTTTGGCCAGATGGTACAGGCAAGACGCGCCAACCGCGCCACCTCCGATGATCACAACCCGCGCGGTTGTTGGAAATTCTGCCATGGTCTTAAACCCTCCTATTGCCAAGCCATGCGGGCTGCGAGCCCGCCAAATGCAACTGCCGAAATTTTCTCAAGTCTTCTTTCATGATGCTGAAGATGCGTCGATACTGATCCCGCCAGCACCCCGTAGGCGATTGTGACAGCCAGACCCGTACAGGTAAACAGCCCCCCAAGCAGCAGCATCTGTTGCCAAACCGGACCCACCGCAGGATTGGTAAACTGAGGCAGGAACGCCAAAATAAACAAC
>DDEJ01000034.1:21283-36570 GCA_002336405.1 Rhodobacteraceae bacterium UBA1957 | reverse complement strand
CCGGGGCATCCCCACCAATTTAACGAATAGCTTTATCCGGTAAAACGTCTGCTTTCATCGCACCGCTCTCTTTGATACAACACCGAACCAACGTTTTTTAACCATCATGCTGGTCATCCAGCGCTCTACCGAAAGCGCGGCATTCCGCGACAAATTTTCCAATTGTGCGCGTCGGCTCATTGTCAGGCCCGAGCCGATCAAAGTTTTTACTGTGAGCGATTCGATTACAGCAATCTGATGCGGCTTTTCGTTCAACTTCACACCCGCCGCATCATCCCATATCGTAGCGTTTAGAATTAGAGCCGACTTGGGCGACAACAACACAGGTATCCCGGGTTTAGCCAGCATATAGCCATCCACGCTGACCGCGATATGATAAAGCTTGTCGCCCTTATATCGGTCAAACCGTTGGTCCAAAGCCTTTTTAACCGCTGCAATCCACTCGTCATCGGTGGCTGGGCGCGACATCGGGCCGGCAACGGGGTGCGGGGCCACAACAACGGAATAGCCCAGCGCGAAATCACCTAAGGGGTCAGGTGATTCAGATTGGTCCGTGACCCTCTCACAGGCCGTGAAAAAACACAGGCAGACCAGCATAAAAAAATAGCGAAACATTAAATTCCTTTCTTGAAAATATCGTTTAATGCCCTGAAATACAGCGGGCCCGTATCATATTAATCCGCCATACGGCGGGGACACTAAGCCTGAGAGCTTAGGTGAATTTATTATCCCTTGGAAACCCGCGCGGGGCCATACGACCGGCGCTTGCGCGCTTCGCGCTCCATTCGGTCAAATCAAGTACGCTGCGAGTGCGGCCCGCCGGATCCAACCAACTCAGTCCCTCAGATACATTAAACGTAATTGCATCCGAAAGGCCACCATCCTTATATTTTTGCAACCGCACGCCCTTGCCGCGGCCTAATTCAGGCAATTCGGCAAGCTCAAACACCAAGACTTTTCGGTTTTCGCCCACCACCGCGACACTGTCTCCCAGTACCGGTTTGCAAATCTTAGCCTGCACATCACCGCGCACATTCAACACCTGTTTGCCGCTACGGGTCTGGGCCACCACCTCATCCTCCGGCACGATAAACCCGTCCCCTGCCGAAGAAGCCACGAGCAGTTTGCGACCCGGTTTATGGATGAAAATATCAATGATCGCCGCCTCATTGGGCAGATCAACCATCAGTCTAAGCGGCTCTCCCATGCCACGCCCCCCCGGAAGGTTAGCCCCCAGCACGGTATAAAACCGACCGTTGCTGCCCAATACCAAAATCCGGTCTGTGGTCTCGGCATGAAAAATCCATTGCGGCCCATCACCGTCTTTGAATTTCAATTCACGGGTTAGGTCAATATGTCCGGTCATGGCACGAATCCAGCCCATTTTCGAACAGACAAGCGTGATCGGTTCGCGGTCGATCATGGCCTCAAGGGGCACCTCTTCAACAACGCCGGCTTCGGCAAACTGGCTGCGCCGCGCACCCCCGGCAAAATCTTTGCCAAAGGTTTTTTTAGTCTCTTTCAACTGTTCAGAAATCTTGTTCCATTGCAGATCTTCGCCTGCCAAAAGATCCACAAGACCCAGGCGCTCCTGCGCCAATAAATCGCGTTCACGGATCAATTCCAACTCTTCCAGGCGCCGCAAGCTGCGCAGCCGCATATTCAAGATGGCCTCGGCTTGAACCTCGCTTAAAAAGGGTCCCGCCCCACGCGCTGGAAGAGGTGTGACATAGTCAGCCTCGGCCTGCGCTCGGGAATGCGCCACCGACCAATCTTCGCGCATCAAAGCCGCTTTTGGCTCTTCGTCATAGCGGATGATATCAATCACCCGATCGAGATGCACAAAGGCGATGATAAAACCTTCCAGCACCTCAAGGCGGTGGTCTATCTTACCCATCCGATGCTGGCTGCGACGCAGCAGAACCTCGCGCCGATGATCAAGGAAGGCGCGCAAAACCTCTTTCATACTGCAAACTTTTGGGGTTACCCCGTCAATCAGCACATTCATATTCAACGAAAACCGCACCTCGAGATCAGAGTTGCGAAACATCATCCCCATCAACACTTCGGGATCGACATTTTTACTCCGCGGGACAAGCACCATGCGAATGTCTTCAGCACTCTCGTCGCGAACATCGTCTAGGATCGGCACTTTCTTGGTCTGGATCAACTCGGCAATTTTTTCGATCAACTTAGATTTTTGCACCTGATAGGGGATCTCAGTGACCACAATTTGCCATTGTCCGCGCCCCAGATCCTCAACTTGCCAAAGACTGCGCAACCGGAAACCACCGCGCCCGGTGCGGTAAGCCTGCGCCATGCTCTCGGCACTTTCCACAATCACTCCGCCTGTGGGAAAGTCAGGACCCTTCACAAAATTCAATAAGGTATCATCGCGCGCATCCGGTACTTTAATAAGATGCAAGCACGCATCACACAGCTCGGCGATATTATGGGGCGGGATATTGGTTGCCATACCCACTGCAATCCCGGACGACCCATTGGCCAACAGATTGGGAAAACGCGCCGGCAACACCACTGGCTCGCTCAGCGTCCCATCATAATTTTCCCGGAAATCCACGGCATCCTCAGCCAGTCCCTCAAGCAGAGCTTCGGCAACGGCCGTCATGCGCGCCTCTGTATACCGGCTCGCAGCGGGATTATCACCATCAATGTTGCCAAAATTGCCCTGTCCGTCGACCAGCGGATAGCGGACGTTAAAATCCTGCGCCAAACGCGCCATCGCGTCATAAATTGCCGCGTCGCCATGCGGGTGGTAATTGCCCATCACATCGCCACTGATCTTAGCCGATTTGCGAAAGCCCCCTCCAGAGGCCAGACGCAATTCGCGCATGGCATAAAGAATCCGCCGGTGAACCGGTTTGAGCCCATCGCGCGCATCGGGCAACGCGCGGTGCATGATTGTGCTCAGCGCATAGGTCAGATAACGATCGCCAATCGCGCGACGCAGCGGCTCGGAGGTAACAGCAAAGGCTGGAGCGGGGGTATCAACGGGTGTGTTCATAATAGCCGTGATAGACCCAGCCTGCGCAGGCGTAAAGCAACTGACTTAAAAAATCAGTGATTTTATTTTAATAAAGGCAGGCGGGGCGAAAAATCCGCTGTCACCAAAGGCTAACAGGCAAAAGGACAGGCTGCTATGACCTCCAAGAAATCGATCTTGATCACCGGCTGTTCCTCAGGCATCGGCTATGACGCCGCACATGGGTTGACCGCGCGGGGATGGCGGGTATTTGCAACCTGCCGCAAAGAAACTGACTGCATCCGGTTGCGCCACGAAGGCTTGGAGAGTTTCGTGCTTGATTACGCCGACGAGGCCTCGGTCAGCGCAGCTTTGGCAGAAGTTCTAAACGCAACGGGTGGAACCTTGGATGCCCTTTTCAACAATGGCGCCTATGCACTGCCTGGCGCCGCCGAGGATTTGCCCCGCGCCGGCCTGCGCGAGTTGTTTGAGACCAATGTCTTTGGCTGGCATGATCTGACGCGGCAAGTGATTCCAGTGATGCGCGCCCAAGGAGCGGGCCGGATCGTCAACTGCTCTTCGGTGCTGGGCTTGGTCGTTGCACCCTGGCGCAGTGCCTATAATGCGTCAAAATTTGCCATAGAGGGTCTGACCGATACGCTGCGTCTGGAAATGCGCGGAACGGGCATTCACATCGTACTGATTGAGCCGGGGCCGGTGACGTCTCAGATACGTCAAAATGCCGTGGTGGCCTTTGAGAAGTGGATCGATTGGGAAAATTCTGTCCGCGCTGACGAATATCGCTCAACGCTGATAAAACGACTGTACGAGAAGCGCGGCAAAGACCGTTTTGAACTTCCAGCCTCAGCAGTGACCCAAAAATTAATTCATGCGCTGGAGAGCCCCAAGCCGAAACCGCGCTATTTTGTCACGACACCAACCTATATAATGTCCAGCCTGAAACGAATTTTACCCACAAAAGCTCTCGATTGGATCTTGGCAAAGGGCTAGACAGATAAAAGCTGTTCGCTTTTCGCCTCAGAGCGACTAAATGCCAGTAGTGGATAAAAAGGGCAATGCCAATGAAAGACGATCCTCTGTTCTATCTTATCATCCTGGCCTTGCTCGGCGTTTTGGGCATTTTGATGTTTGGTATCGGCAGCTTTGGCAAGGGTGGCGAATTTGCCCATAAATATTCTAATAAAATGATGCGCTGGCGGATCATTGCGCAGTTCATCGCGGTAGTATTTATCGTGTTGTTTGTCTGGCTGCGCGACAATGGAGGATAAGTTATGATTGTTTTGAACAAAATATACACCAAAACCGGAGATCACGGGGAAACGGCTTTGGGGAACGGCGCGCGGGTGGCCAAACACTCGATGCGCGTGACCGCCTATGGCACCTCAGATGAATTGAACGCAACCTTGGGTGTGGCGCGGCTACATGCCACCGGTGATTTAGACAAGATGCTCGAGCGGATTCAAAACGATCTGTTTGATCTGGGTGCGGATATGTGTCGGCCAAATATTGAAAACGACGCCGAAGCAGAATATCCACCCCTGCGGATCATTGACACACAAGTCAGCCGGCTTGAGGCTGAAATTGACGAAATGAACAGCCGACTTGACACGTTGAGGAGCTTCATTCTGCCCGGTGGTTCTGCCCTGTCGGCGCATTTGCACATCTGTCGTACCGTGGCGCGACGCGCCGAGAGACTGGCGGTCGAACTGGCGACGATGGAATCGGTAAACCCAGCAGCCGTAAAGTATCTAAATCGTGTATCAGACTGGTTTTTTGTCGCTGCGCGAGTGGCCAATGACGATGGTAAAAGCGATGTATTATGGGTACCAGGAGCCAACAGGTAACCACCTGCGAAGCAACGACCACCCCAACCGACACCAAAAGAAACGGCCTAAACATCGAAACGTGACGTTGTTTCGCGGTTAATCGACGGTTTTTCGCTGTTCTCTACCAGACAGAGGCTCTATCTAGGGCGAAGAAATTGTCACATTTTGGGCAGATGCCCAAGTTAAACGGAGATATATGCAGATGAAGGTGCTTGTACCTGTCAAACGTGTCATCGACTATAACGTGAAAGTCCGTGTGAAAGCGGATGGTACCGGTGTCGATCTTGCGAATGTAAAAATGTCGATGAACCCCTTTGACGAAATCGCGGTCGAACAAGCGATCCGATTAAAAGAGGCTGGCAAAGCAGAAGAAGTCATTGCTGTCTCCGTTGGCGTCAAACAAGCGCAAGAAACCTTGCGGACCGCTCTGGCTATGGGGGCAGATCGCGCAATTTTGGTAGTGGCAACCGACGACGTTCAAAACGATATCGAGCCTCTGGCGGTCGCAAAGATTCTGAAAGGCATCGTCGATGAAGAAGCGCCCGGATTGGTGCTTTGCGGCAAACAGGCCATCGACAATGATATGAATGCCACCGGCCAGATGCTGGCTGCACTGCTGGGTTGGTCACAAGCGACATTTGCTTCCGAGGTCGATATCGACGGCGACAGGGCCACGGTGACCCGTGAAGTCGACGGCGGCCTACAAACCATCAAAGCGAAAATGCCCGCGGTAATCACCGTTGATTTGCGTCTGAACGAACCACGCTATGCTTCGCTGCCCAATATCATGAAAGCCAAGCGCAAACCCATGGATGAAAAAACCGCCGCAGATTACGGCGTCGATGTCACGCCACGGCTGGAGATCGTGAAAACCAGCGAGCCCGAAACCCGGGCGGCCGGGATTAAAGTTGGCTCAGTCGACGAGTTGATCGACAAACTAAAAGAAGCGGGGACAGTCTGATGGCGGTACTTTTAATAGCCGAAGTGAACGGTGCGGAATTGGCACTTGATGCAACGTCAAAAGCGCTGACAGCAGCCAAACAAATGGGCGACGTCACCATCCTTTGCGCAAGTGCAGGATGCTCAGGCGCCGCACAGGCTGCCGCCACATTGACAGGGGTAACCAAAGTGCTTTGTGCCGACGATGCGGCTTACGGCAATGGGTTGGCCGAACCGATCGCCGATCTGGTGCTTTCTTTGGCCGACGACTATGAACATATTGTTGCGGCAGCGACCAACTCCGCAAAAAATATTCTGCCACGTGTGGCGGCGTTGCTGGATGTCATGGTCATCTCGGATATCACTGCAGTGATCGACAGCAACACGTTCGAGCGGCCTATTTATGCCGGAAATGCACTACAAACCGTCACATCAAGCGATGCGAAAAAAGTCATTTCAGCCCGAACTGCAAATTTTGACCTCACCGGAGAGGAAGGCACAGCCACTGTCGAGACCATCGCCGCTGCAGCTAACCCTGGGCTGTCTGAATGGGTTGAAGACAAAGTGGCGGCCTCTGACCGTCCGGAACTGACTTCAGCAGGAGTTGTTGTCTCTGGCGGGCGCGGTGTTGGCTCACAAGAAGATTTCAAAATGATCGAACTGCTGGCCGATAAACTGAACGCAGCCGTTGGGGCATCCCGTGCAGCGGTTGATTCAGGCTATGCACCGAACGATTGGCAAGTTGGTCAAACTGGGAAAGTGGTGGCACCTGACCTGTATGTTGCGGTCGGTATTTCCGGTGCAATTCAGCATCTTGCCGGCATGAAAGACTCAAAAGTAATCGTTGCGATCAACAAAGACGAAGAGGCGCCAATTTTTCAGGTAGCTGATTTTGGTCTGGTCGCGGATCTGTTCGACGCAGTGCCTGAATTGACCACCAAACTGTAAAACGGGTGTAACTCAGCCAAAGCCCCACGCCAGCAAGATTTGCCAAGGGCTTTGGCTACCGCGCCGGTATAAACGTCAAAAGCGGGCTGAGACGCAGGGCGCGGATGACAGCCCGCATCCTTGCTTGGCACACGGAGCTCTGCACAGCCAAAGCGGCACTGAGCGGTTGTTTCTTAGGTCTGCCTCGCCAACTACGTTTGCAAAGTACCGCGGGCCTGCCTATGTTAAGCAGCGAGAAATCAAAGGATAATGTAATGGAGATCCGATCAATAGGCATCATCGGTGCAGGGCAGATGGGCAATGGCATTGCCCATGTCACGGCCTTGGCCGGCTATCGGGTTATGATGATGGATATATCCCAAGATAGTCTAACAGAGGCGTTATCCCTGATTGAAAGAAATCTAGATCGACAGGTGAGCAGCACGAAGATTACAGCGGCTGAAAAAGCGACGGCATTGGCACAGATAGATACGACCCTTGATATTTCTAAGGTGGGACAAGCCGATCTGATCATTGAAGCCGCCACCGAAGACGAATCCATCAAACAGACAATTTTTGATCAGCTTTTGCCGCATTTGCAAGACCATACGATCCTGACCTCAAACACCTCGTCAATTTCCATCACCCGTTTGGCCAGCCGCACAGATCGCCCCGAAAAATTCATGGGATTTCACTTTATGAATCCAGTACCGGTGATGAAACTGGTGGAATTGATCCGTGGTATTGCTACAGACGAGCCAACCTATGCAGCATGCAAGACGGTGGTCGAGCGATTGGGTAAAACTGCAGCCAGCGCCGAAGATTTTCCAGCTTTTATTGTAAACCGGCTTCTGATGCCGATGATCAATGAGGCGGTTTATACCCTGTATGAGGGCGTTGGGAACGTGGTCTCAATCGACAGCTCGATGAAGTTGGGCGCAAACCACCCAATGGGTCCGTTGGAACTGGCGGACTTTATCGGTCTCGACACCTGCCTTGCGATCATGAATGTATTGCATGACGGCTTGGCCGATACCAAATACCGGCCCTGTCCTCTGCTGACAAAATACGTTGAAGCGGGTTGGTTGGGACGCAAATCACAACGCGGCTTTTACGATTATCGCAGCGGGACACCTGTGCCGACCCGATAAAAGATCACGCGTCGGGATGCTGTTGCAAAGCCAAAGTATGTTCTCGGAGCCAAGCCACCAATTGGCGCGGTTTGTGGCTGAATTCCCTTATTTTTTCTTGGTTGATGACATCGCCGACAATTGGGGCCTGAGGCTTGTTACATGCGTGAATAACCTCGTGTAGCAACAGCCCTTGCCGGACCGTCGCCGAAATTTTACTGGCAATTTGATAAGGTCGGGAATTTTGGCCCGGAAAATAGACCGGCACGACACTGGCGCCGGATTTGGTAATCATTTTAGCAGTAAACGGGTTCCACTCTGCCTCGATTGCGGGCCCAAAATACGTGTCTGCCGAGGCCACAACACCCGAGGGAAACAATACGATAAGACCGTTTTCCGCAAGATGTGTCATCGCAAGATTGCGCATTTCCAGACTTTTCTCACGGGCATCGATCTCATGGGGAAAAGGCACCGGGATCATAAACTCTTCGATCTCTTTGACACCAGTCAACAGCGTCCGCGTCAGGATTTTATAATCCTGCCGGACCCGACCGATCAATTCGGCCAAAATCATACCATCCACCAAACCATGCGGATGATTGGCCACAATAATCACCGGACCTGTTGGGGGAATTTTATTGATCTGAGACTGCGGAGTTAATAGATTGATCCCCATCAAACCCAAAGCCTGCGCCCAGAACGCCTGACCAAAGGCAGGCCCAATACGTTCAAACCGTCGCACCAACCGCAACAGCGGTATTTTGCCAGTTATCCATTCAAGGCCCCGAATAGCAAAGGCTTTTCCCGGATTGGTAAATGTTCCCGCATAGGACAAATTCCGCTTGTCATAAGGGATTGGCGCAACAATCTGGACCCGATCGGACTGTTTCATCTGTACAGGATCGGTCATGATCACCTTTAACTCTTCACAGGTCCGGCGACGACCAGAATCAATACTCTTCGCCAAACTTGTCAGCAACCAATTGCCCTATTGCGTCACCAAGAGCCGTCGCATCCGGTCCGGAAGTCAAAACCTCAATAGTCGTTCCAATGGACGCTGCCAACATTAAAAGCCCCATAATCGAATCCCCAGAGGCGTCCAAACCATCCTTGGATATCTCTGCGGTTGCATCAAATCCCTCCACAACCTCTACAAGTTTAGCGGAAGCGCGCGCATGTAGCCCTTTTTCATTAAGAATCTTCAGTGTGTACGAGGGCATAATAATCCTAATCTATTGAAATGTTTTGGCTATCAATATACTTTCGGCCAGCTTCAAGAGCCTTTTCCACAGCATCTGCCACAGATTTTGAACGACTTTTGGTCAATTTAAGGAGCATTGGTAAATTGGCCCCATAGATAATCCTGCGGTCCGACGGTGCACAGGCGGTCAGGCTGAGGTTTGATGGCGAGCTGCCAAACATATCTGTTACGATTATGACACCATCCCCCTCATCAACATAATCTGCAGCGGCGCAAATTTCTTTTTGCTTATCAGCCCTGTTGTGATCAGGTTCGAATGAAATCGCTCGCAAACCCGGTTGCGCGCCAAAGACATGTTCAATCGCGGCCAAATATTCTTTGGCCAATCCACCATGTGCTACGATCACTATCCCTATCACGCTAGCCACTCCGACTTATTGTGCTGGCCAATCTGTCCGATCCACAACAGACCCAACATTTTGTATTATTTCTCGGTGCCTTATTGACACCGCTCCGCCCCATTGTGCAAGGGCCTGTTCTAAATTTGCGGCAACAACAACCGAGCGATGCCGGCCCCCTGTACACCCCAGACCAACAGAAAGGTGTGACTTACCCTCATCCTGATAGGCGGGTAACAAAAACTGGATCAGTTCAAGGCTGCGCTGGAAAAACTCTCCATAACGTAGATCACTTTGGATATAGTTTACAACAGCGGCATCTAGACCATTGAGAGGGCGCAATTCCTGCTCCCAATGTGGATTTTTCAAAAACCGACAGTCCAATACCATATCGACATCCCGCGGCAGACCCTTTTTATAAGAAAACGATTGCAAAGACAGCGTCAGCGGTACTGCTTCACCAGTCGCAAACCAGCCTGCGATGTCTTTTTTAAGGTCGTGGGGGGTTAAATCCGAACTGTCGATAATAAAATCAGCCTGTGCTTTAATCGGTGCCAAAAGTGCCATCTCGCGCCCGATCCCTAGACTGGGATGATCCTCTGGTGCCATAGGGTGCCGGCGGCGGGTTTCCGAAAAGCGGCGCAGTAAAATATCGGTGCGACAGTCAAGATATAAGATTTCAGGCCAAGCAAGTGACATTTGCCGCAAACGTCCAAGCAACGTCAGAAAAGCCGCGACCGAAAAGTCACGGTTGCGCGCATCAATTACCAAAGCCAATGATTTGTCTAATTGCTGCTCAATCACATTTGGAACAAGACTAAGCGGGATATTATCGATCGCTTCGTATCCCAAATCTTCCAAGGCATTTGTCGCAGTTGTCCGCCCAGCCCCAGAAGGGCCTGTCACCAAGAGTAAACGACGGACATTCTGCGCCATATAACGTCCTTATCAAACCAGGCCCTGCCGAAGGTATTGCAAAATTGCCGCTGGGAAATAGCGGCTCTCAACATTGTAAAGTAAGGGCAAAGATTGTGCCAAAATGATAATCTCTCGTTCAGGGGGCATTCTGGCGGTTTCGATCATCGACATATCCACCACGAGGGATACTGCAACCGGTCCAACAGATTGGGCAGATAGAATGCCCACGCCCCGCGCCTCAATCAATCCCCTGATTGCCACAGGTGCCGATACATATACCCTGCCCTGCTCCAAGGTCACAACGGTCCTGTCATCAGATACCAAAAGACCACCAAGCGCCATCATCTCCAAGGCCATGCCACTTTTACCACTTCCAGATGGCCCTGTGAACACAACAGCTCTGCCAGCACAACTGATAGCACTAGCGTGAAGAATTGTTTGCTCCATCCCCTCTTTCCTTCAAATTGGCAGCCCAACGACAAAGCGGGCACCCTGCGACGGCACAGTTCTGTCAGCATCAACCGGGCGAATATTCTCAGCCCAAACAACGCCGCGATGAGCCTCAACAATCTGTTTGGAAATAGCAAGACCAAGGCCTGAATGATTACCAAAGTCGCTGGCTGGACGGTCAGAATAAAAGCGATCAAAGATTTTTAGCAAAGAGTCATCTGACAGGCCCGGCCCAGTGTCTTCCACCACAATCAAGACCCGATCTTCGCACTGGCGCGCCCAGAAGCGTATGGTGCCGCCAAAACTGCAAAAACTGATCGCATTGGTAATCAAGTTAACAAACACCTGCGCCAAACGCTCCTCCAAGCCAACAAGAGTGATTGTCTGATCGGGAAAGTCTGTCACCAATTCAACCCCTTTTTGAGCCGCTTGTTCAGCAAGATATTGTGACAGGACCACACTCATGGGGCCCAGTTCAAATGCCTTTTCCTGTTCTTTGACCAAGTCACTCTCAAGCCGTGAGGCGTTAGAAATGTCACTGAGCAACCGGTCCAATCGGCGTACATCGTGGTCTATCACATCAAGAAGTTCTTGACGCTGCGAACCCGGTTTGGCAATCGCCATAGCGCCTACAGCTGACCGTAAAGATGCCAGTGGGTTTTTAATTTCATGGGCAACATCTGTTGCAAATCTCTCATTGGCGTCAATGCGATCATATAAGGCGGTGACCATAGCCCGCAATGCACTGGATAAACGACCTATTTCATCGGGTCGCCCGCTCAAATCGGGTATTTCCATCCGCGAGTTTAATCCATTGCCTCCCTCTAGGTTTCCACGCGTCTCCATCGCTTCGGCCAAAGTGGAAATTGGCGTCGAAATTGTTGAGGCAAGATAAACACTCAGGGCCAGCACTACAGGAATCGATATTACAAAAATCTGTAATAATTTTTCGAGTTCATAAGCTCGGTGCTGCACCACATCTGCGGTGCTCTCGATGATCGCCAAAACACCAACCACAGATCCATCATGAACGATCTCACTACTGGCCAATGCGATTGGCCCCTGATTAGATAAAAAGTCGCCATGATGGCGCACCCCGCCACCCTCTGAGGCCCCAGCGGCAAACGTCATATATTCCCTGAGCGAAAGCAGTTCTGGGCGCGGTGGAAAAAATGCCTGGTGAAAAAGTTCTGAACCCAACTTCAAAAATGATAAAATCCGCGTTGGCTTACCCCTTACAGATGCCTCAGACATCGCAGGAGGGGTTTGCGACCCTTCGGCACCGGACAACCAAACCAAATCAGGAGAGAAAAGCCCGATCGTAAGACCTTTACGCAACCTAAGACCGCGCAATACATCTCGAGTGACAGCGCCGATTTCCTGCGGGTCCAGTGCAGAATTTTGGTCTGAAAACTGCTTTTCAATCGTCTCTGTGATCACCTC
This sequence comes from Rhodobacteraceae bacterium UBA1957, assembly GCA_002336405.1. GTDB lineage: Bacteria > Pseudomonadota > Alphaproteobacteria > Rhodobacterales > Rhodobacteraceae > CPC320. The sequence continues at coordinate 24,334 of DDEJ01000034.1, read as the reverse complement.
AGCTTCGGACAGCAGCCGTATGTCACTGCCCAATCCAGACCAACCGTCCGTATCATAAGTCCATAGAACACACCCGACCAACACGCCAAGTGCCATCAAATTGAAACTAAGAATCCGACGGGCCAGCGGTGATACTGTGCCAATCCAATGGCGCTGCCACCGGCCACGGCTGGGGTTAATCTGCTCAGTCATTTCGATAGATTGAACTTTTCTTCAGCCACTGAAACGGTCTGCTGGGTCTTAAAGGTACAAACCTTACAGGGCTGTCACTGGTGTGCCAGCGCAAGCTGCAACAATGTTTATGCCAAACGGTCAGAATAACGATACCCGATTCCATACAATGTTTCGATCCCGCAAAATTGAGAGTCTGCAGCACGCATTTTCTTGCGCAACCGTTTGATATGACTGTCTATAGTTCGGTCATCAACATAAATTTGATCATCATAAGCCACATCCATCAATTGGTCGCGACTTTTCACAAACCCAGGCCGTTGCGCCAAAGCCTGTAACAAAAGGAACTCTGTGACAGTCAAGGAGACTTCGCTTTCCTTCCAAGTGACAGCGTGGCGCATCGGATCCATCGTCAAAGCCCCTCTCTCTAACAGATGCCGCTCTTTTTCACCCGTCTCAAGGCTGTCAGAAAACTGCGCCTTCCGGCGTAACAACGCCTGAATACGCGCCACCAAAAGACGCTGTGAAAAGGGCTTTTTAATATAATCATCTGCGCCCATACGCAGGCCAAGAACCTCATCTATTTCGTCATCCTTAGATGTGAGGAAGATCACTGGGCTCGAAATTTTCGGGCGCATTTTTTGCAGTAGATCTATCCCATCCATTCTGGGCATTTTGATATCCAACACGACGACATCGGGCTGTTTGCGATGAAACGCCTCCAGCGCACACTGCCCGTCGCTATAGGTGTCAATTTCAAACCCTTCACCCTCCAAAGTCATTTTGACAGAGGTTAAAATATTACGATCATCATCTACCAATGCGATTCTAGCCATACGATATAATATCCTACTAAGTATTACTAATAAGTTACTTTAGTATATATCATTCTTTTAATTATAATCAATCCTTAACTGAGAATTATATTGTAGTTTCATACTCAGCTTTGCAATCTTATCACCTAAAAAGTAAATCTTGCCCATTCTTGACGCGTCAAAGAAACCGCAGCCAAGTTAATTTCATTTGGTTGCGCTAACGGTGTGAATGTGCCCTGTTCATCTGTCAAATACACATGTTATCAACTTTCAAAGGTTGGATTAGGGTCTGCACTTGAGCCTGATTTTGCGATAGAAAAGACCAAGTCAGCAGGAGCTTGCAGATGACAATTGGACGGGTAAACCCAAAGTTCACACTAGAGGCACAGGGCCTCAAAGGTCTTGGAAAAATACACTATAATCTGACGGAACCTGCCTTGGTTGAACTGGCAATCAAACGCGGAGAAGCCGAGTTGGGTCAGGGGGGCACGGTGCTGGTCTCAACCGGAAAATTTACTGGCCGCTCCCCAAAAGACAAGCATGTTGTCGTGACACCCGACGTCAACGACACCATTTGGTGGGACAATAACGCCAAGATGACACAAGACGGCTTTCGCAGACTGAAAGATGATATGTTCGAGCATATGAAAGGCCGCGAATACAGCGTTCAAGATCTTGTGGCCGGGGCGGATGCGCAGCATGCGATCAGCATGCGCATGATCACCGAACTGGCTTGGCACGGTCTGTTCATCCGTCACCTTTTGCGCCGCCCGGACGCCGAAGACCTAGCGGAATTCACCGCCGACTATACAGTGATCAACTGCCCAAGCTTCAAAGCTGACCCCAAGCGACATGATTGTCGCAGTGAAACCGTAATAGCGATGAACTTTGCCGAAAAAATGATCCTGATCGGAGGAACAGAATATGCCGGTGAAAATAAAAAATGCGTCTTTACGTTGTTGAATTACCTATTGCCAGAGGTTGGTGTCATGCCGATGCACTGCTCGGCCAACCATGCCACGGACAACCCGGTAGACACAGCGATTTTCTTTGGCCTCAGTGGCACGGGTAAAACAACACTCTCAGCCGACCCCGCGCGCACGTTGATCGGCGATGACGAACACGGCTGGTCAGAGCGGGGCACGTTCAATTTTGAAGGTGGGTGCTATGCCAAGACCATCAACCTCAACCCCGAGGCAGAGCCTGAGATTTATGCAACCACCAATAAATTTGCGACCGTGATTGAAAACATGGTGTTCGATCCGGTGACGAAAGAACTAAATTTCAAAGATGACAGCCTGACTGCAAATATGCGTTGCGCCTATCCCATGCACTATATTTCTAACGCCTCCGAAGACGCGTTAGGCGGGCATCCAAAAAATATTATCATGCTGACCTGCGATGCGTTTGGTGTCATGCCTCCGATCGCCCGACTGACCCCCGCCCAAGCCATGTATCACTTTTTGTCCGGCTTTACCTCTAAAATTGCTGGTACCGAACGCGGTATCACAGAACCCGAGCCAACGTTTTCAACCTGTTTTGGGGCGCCATTTATGCCGCGGCGTCCCGAAATCTATGGGAATTTATTGCGTGATAAAATCAGTGCGCATGGCGCAACCTGCTGGTTGGTGAATACCGGTTGGACGGGTGGCGCCTATGGGACCGGATCACGGATGCCCATCCGGGCTACCCGTGCCCTGCTCACTGCGGCATTGGATGGATCTCTGTCTAAAGTCGAGTTTCGCAAGGACGAAAATTTTGGCTTTGAAGTGCCCGTGACCGCCCCTGGAGTAGCAGAAGTGTTACTATCGCCGCGTCGCACTTGGGATGACAGCGCCGAGTATGACACTCAAGCCACCAAACTTGTGAAAATGTTCGCCGATAACTTTGCTCAGTATCTGCCCTATATCCAAGACGATGTGAAAGCGGCTGCAATCTGATCCGGTACAACAAACTGTCCTAAACAACTTATTAACTACTACCGCCAGACTTGCAGCTACATTGGGCTAACAGCGGTCCACTGGTCGCCATTCAGACAGTTCTGGATTTGAAAGAGGCGCCAAGA
>DDEJ01000034.1:5590-20890 GCA_002336405.1 Rhodobacteraceae bacterium UBA1957 | reverse complement strand
ATATCTGCGCTGAACAATTTTCAAGCAACCAGATCAATTAGAGGTATGGTCATCATAAACTTAAGATCATCGCGCGCCATCCAAACCATAAACCCTTCGAGAGGCCGGTCTTTATTATTCAACCGCCACCGAATGCTGGCAGGCTCGCTGTGCATATATCCCAACCGTTCTGCCAAGCCTTTGAAAATCATTGACCGAGCCACAAACCCAAAAACGTAATCTGGTGAAAACCGCTTGATACACGTTAAAAATGCAAACCGGCCAAGCACCGCGCTCAACCCTGACCCCCGGTACGCCCCAAGGCTATCATCCATCCATAACTCGCCGTGGTAACACACCCTGCCGAGAATTTTCTGCGCTCCAGGCCCGGCCCGATAGCGCGAGGCGGCCAAATCGATGTCAGGGCCTACAGGTGGAAAGTCGCGAAAAGATTCACGCAAATGATTTGCTAAATTAGATGATTTTAAATCCAAAACCCGCATCGACTGAGTATGAATCACCCGGCCGTCAGACCCTCTAGCCACTAACCAGAACGCATTTTCTGCATTCAATTGATGGATTTTAGGGTCAAAGGGCGGCCCTAACGGCTGTTGCGAGCGGTGCTCAAGAAGCAATAACTGATATGCATTAAAGTCTGAGCCAATTTCAATCGTGATGTCAAACTGGTCAAATATCTGCATTGCAGTCGCAAAAATCTGTGCGCCGTGGTCAAAGCCCTGAATAGTCATGATATCTCCCAAATCATTGAGTTTAAAAATACGGTGTCCTGAATGACTGCCTATGTATCACAAACTTTGTTTTGGAATTAACTTAAAGTGAGCATTTTTTTTACGTTTTCAGGGAGGCCTTTAATATCAATGGCTTTGGTTTGATGGACAATTGACAGCAAAGCAAAACTATTGTCGGGAAACCGCGCACCCATAAGCAATCGATCATAGCTGGCTATTTGCAAACAGCCAGCTTGGTCCTGCGCTATTTGTGTTACGATATGGTCATATCGCAAACCATGGCTGACAAAAATAGTGTCAAAAGGTTGTCGCAAAAGTGAGGCAAACCCCCCTCCTCCTGGTAAATTAGACATAGAGCGTCCAACAGTACTGAGGGCCCATTCCTTACCAAACCATTCCGAATACACCGAACGTTGCCCCACCTCGGTGCAAAGCCAATCCTTTTCATGCCGACGAAAAATCATTGTATAGGGTCGAATCTTTTCAAAGGCAGAGTGCTCAATCTGACCTTCTGCCAACGTCCAGCTTTGCAAAGCAGACTTCAGCAAATCAGATTTGCCTTTCCACACAGAGCTGATCGGGTGTTCCTGAAGAAAATAAAAATGATCCTCGATGTCTTTGCCTGCGATATGAATAGACGCCATTCTGTCATTATGGCTTAAAACATTACCAAGCCACGCCTCTCCAAAGGATAGGATTTCCTGCGCTCCTTGCAATGAGGCACGTCCTGCTGCAGTTAACCGGTACTGACGGTCCTCAATAGAAAATAATTTTTCGCCCCGAGCCTCTTCCAGTAAAAAAATATGACGCCGCACTGTCTGGCGCGTACTCCCCAGTTCCCGCACTGCTTTTGACAAATTCAATGTCCGCGCAAGCGTCGAAAATGAGCGTAAAAGTTCAAACAAGATTGACTGGCACTGGATCTTTTTCATGGTGATCAAACTTTTCCCTATTTGAAAAGAATTGGCACGTAACCCTCGCAAACTCGTATGCTGATAAGCCACAAATTATCAATATTGGTATAATCTTCGTGCCTATTGGTCAAAATATCATCTTAGCATGGATGATTATTAACTCATATGCAACTGTAAGTAACTAATTGATCGATATTTGGAATCGGATATTCCCGTAAAAGTAGCAATTAAGGAATATTATATGTCTCATCCCGTCGATATTCATGTCGGACAACAATTAAAACGCATGCGGATCTTGCGAAACCTGACGCAGACAGACGTCGCGCAAGGTTTAAAAATTTCTTTCCAGCAGGTTCAAAAATACGAACTTGGCCGCAATAGAATCTCGGCGAGTCGCCTATTCGAATTGTCTCATATCCTGAATGTTCCACCCGCTTTTTTCTTTGAGGGACTGGAAGATCCACACGACGAAAGCGAGCGCGCTCTTGATGACGAAGCCACCAAAATTGCCTCGATGTTCACGCGCATTGAGGATGCCCGACTGCGCACCCAAATCCGGACATTTATAAATGAACTGGCCAGCACCGCGCCAAAAAAACGCTTTGAATAACACCACACGCCCGCCTGAATGATCAACCACCCAACCCACGGCGCATCAGATTTAAGCCAGCCACCAAAAGAATATATAGTGTCAACCTACGGAAAGTTGCCTGATTGATACGGTCCTGAAATTTATCACCGATCCAAAATCCCAAGAGGGTCGGTGCAACAAGCAAAACGGAAACAGTCAAAACCTGGCTATGCAGCACCCCCGAACCAAGATGTGCGGCTATCAAAGCAACAGCCCCCAGCCCGTATATTACGCCCTGTATCCGAATTTGTTCAGATTTAGCAGTTGCAATCGCGGTCAGATACACAACCGTTGGTGGCCCCCAAATACCTGAAATGCCACCAATCAGACCGGCGAACCCCCCAACTAATATTTCCATTTCATAGCTGCGCTCAATCTTGAAAACATTGATTTTGATCAACTGCCAAAATGTAAAAAATGTGACTGGGAAACCAAGCAAAAGAAACAATACTTCAGGCGGCAGTAACAATACGAACTGGGCACTTACAATCAGGCAGACCCCTCCCGAAATCAAGAAAATGCGAAACTGCTTTACAGTTTTAAGTGCGGTGGCAAGACCGTGTCGCAATGCTTGAATTCCATTGGCAAAAAAAGAGGGGATAATCAAGGCGCCCAATGCGGTCTCAGGCGGCATCACCATGCTGAGACCGGAAATAAAGATCATCGGCAAAGCAAACCCAACCATGCCTTTGACAACTCCCGCTACCATAGCCACACAAAAAGCCGCGGCCCAGGTAGACAGATCCAGTTCAAGCAATATCATGGCTTCGGTTAACACAAACGATCACGGCTGGCTAAAAATTTCTCTTGCGCAACTTGTGCAATATAATTCCAGTATGTCTGGCATATATATTGCGCTGCAACTGCGAAGGGATTATAATGGTTTCGCTGGTAAAGGAGAGTTTAGACATGGCACATGATGGACAAGATGTTACTTTTGAGGACACAACAATTCTCACTGATGCGCTGCAACTGTCGGCTGCAGCCTTGTCACCTTGTGTAACTCTTCTCGATTCTGCGACCGCATATGTCAGAACACTTGTCAGCCGAGACGGGCGGGTCTCAGCCAGATTGATTGAACAGCACCAAACCGCAACCCACGGGCTGGCTTGGCTGGCCACTTACGTCGAGGCTCTGCGCCAGATGCACCGCTGGGCGCACACCCTGCAAACCGAAGGGAAATTCGGAGAGGTAGAGAAGCTGTTGCTGCAAATTGGCTTTGGTGAATATCTTGCGCAGATCCTTGGCGGCATTCCAATCAGCCAAAGTGAAATTTTACGACTGCAAGATATCGTTCCGTCGCAACAAGATATCGACAAGATGCGAACGCCGGAAATTATAACCCTGACCCGGTTGGGCAACTCGCAGACAGCACGAAGCCGGCTGGTCATTTTGATGCAGGAACAATCGGCCAATATCACCACCGGCGCCTGTGGTCTGGACGATGAGCTTGAGATGATTCGGGAACAGTTTTACCGCTATGCCGCCGAGCGGGTTGAGCCCTATGCCCATGAATGGCACCTCAAAGACGAATTGATCCCGATGGAGATCATCGAAGATTTGGCTGAAATGGGCGTGTTTGGGCTAACCATTCCAGAAGAGTTTGGTGGGTTTGGCCTTTCAAAAGCCTCGATGGCCGTGGTATCCGAAGAACTGTCACGGGGCTATATCGGCGTGGGCTCACTGGCGACACGTTCCGAGATCGCCGCAGAGCTGATTATGTGTGGCGGCACCCAAGCACAAAAACAAGACTGGCTACCCAAACTGGCCAGCGCCGAGATTTTGCCAACGGCAGTTTTTACCGAACCTAATACCGGTTCAGATCTGGGCGCCTTGCGGACCCGCGCCACCAAAGACGGTGATGACTACCGTATCACCGGAAACAAAACCTGGATCACCCACGCAGCGCGCACCCATGTCATGACCCTTTTGGCACGCACCAACCCCGACAGCACCGATCATCGCGGCCTGTCGATGTTTCTGGCGGAAAAAACCCCTGGGACCGATGCAGCGCCCTTCCCCACCACCGGCATGACCGGGGGCGAAATAGAAGTGTTGGGATATCGCGGGATGAAAGAATATGAATTGGCCTTCGACAATTTCCACGTTAAAGGCGAAAACCTGCTTGGCGGCGAAGAGGGCAAAGGGTTCAAGCAACTGATGCAAACCTTCGAATCCGCGCGCATTCAAACCGCCGCCCGCGCCGTTGGCGTGGCCCAATGCGCGCTGGATCTCGGCATGCAGTACGCCAAAGACCGCAAACAATTTGGTAAATCCTTGATTGAATTTCCTCGGGTTTCGGGAAAACTGGCAATGATGGCGGTTGAAATCATGCTCACTCGGCAACTGACTTATTTCAGCGCCTTTGAAAAAGACAACGACCGGCGCTGCGATATGGAGGCGGGCATGGCAAAACTTCTTGGCGCGCGGACTGCATGGTCGGCCGCCGACAACAGCTTGCAAATTCATGGCGGCAATGGCTTTGCGTTGGAATATAAAATTAGCCGGGTGCTGTGTGATGCCCGCATTCTGAATATCTTTGAAGGCGCTGCCGAAATTCAGGCGCAGGTCATCGCGCGCCGTTTACTCGGATAGAGGAGCACCCTGAAATTACGGCAGGTTCAGCCGCGATGACAAGGCCCGTGGGTCGGTAATCAACTCGATAATTGCTGGCAGATTACTGGTGCGCGCGCGCTCAAAAGCGGCTGGAAACTCGTCGGTTTTGCGCACCACCTCGCCATGCCCGCCATAACTTTGGGCGAGGGCTGCAAACTTGGGATTATGCATCACCGTCCCCGAAACCCGACCGGGGTAATGCTGTTCCTGATGCATGCGAATCGTGCCATAAATGCCGTTGTTGGAAATGATCACTACGATATTTGCGCCATATTGCGCTGCAGTGCCAAATTCCTGCATGGTCATCTGGAAACACCCATCACCTGCAAAACAAATCACATCACGATTTCGATGAGCCAGTTTGGCCGCCACAGCCGCCGGCAAACCATACCCCATTGACCCGCTGGTGGGCGCAAGCTGACTGCCATAGATTTTATAATCGAAATAGCGGTGAAGCCAGGCCGCATAATTGCCGGCACCATTGGTCACAATTGCGGTCTCTGGCAGAACTTGGTTCACATGGCCAATGATCTGCTCCATTTTGACATCACCCACGCTGTGTTGTGGCGCACCCCAGGCGCAATAGGCTTGGTGCAGACCCTGCCGCCAAGTGCTATCTCGCAGTGGGCCGTCGTCGGGTTCTAGCTCTGCCAGCGCGCGCGCCATATCAACCGGTGAACAGGCCACAGACTGATCTGCGTGATAGATACGGCCCAGTTCAGTGGCATCGGGGTAAACATGGATCAGCCGCTGTTTGGGCTTGGGGATGTCAAAAAGTCCATAGCCACCGCTGGTAATCTCGCCCAGACGGGTGCCCAGCGCCAGAATGACGTCAGCCTGTTTTACTTTATCCGCCAAAGCCGGGTTGATCCCAATACCGACATCGCCCGCGTAATGTGGATGGCGGTTGTCAAAATAATCCTGCCGCCGAAACGCCGTCCCGACCGGCAACTCAAACCGGGTGGCAAACCTCGCCATATCTGCGGCAGCCTTCGCCGACCACACCCCTCCACCGACAATCACCAAGGGTCTCTCAGCGGCTTGTAGGCGCGCTGCAATCTTGATCGCGTCCGCACCGGATGCGGCCAGCGCCACCCCGTGAGCCTTGGGCGCGTCGCCACCCTCTGAAAAGGCCGAAAGCATATCTTCGGGCAAGGCCAGAACCACCGGTCCGGGCCGCCCCGACTGGGCGATATGAAACGCACGCGAGACATATTCGACTATCCGGTCTGTACGATCAATTTGCGCCACCCATTTCGCTATGGACCCGAACATCTGTCCGTAATCAATCTCTTGAAACGCCTCACGGTCCTTTTGATCACTGGCTACCTGCCCAATGAACAAAATCATTGGTGTGCTGTCTTGGGAGGCCACATGCACCCCGGCCGAAGCATTCGTCGCCCCCGGACCGCGGGTCACAAAAGCGATGCCCGGCGCGCCGGTCAGTTTGCCATGCGCCTCGGCCATCATCGCAACCCCGCCTTCCTGACGACCGATTACTGTCTCGATGCCACTGTCATACAGCCCATCCAACGCCGCTAGATAGCTTTCGCCGGGTACGCAAAATACCCGCTCCACGCCTTGGATTTTCAACTGGTCAATTAAAACCTGGCCGCCATGCCGCATCTGAGCCCCCATTAAAAGCAATGCCGCAATCCGGCCGTATTGATTGCAAACATCGCATAATACCCGGGACAATGCCAATCCCAAGTGAAGGCCCTGCTCTGGTCTAACTTGCGCAACAGACGCTTTATCCTTATGATAACGGGATGCTTCAAAACTATATTTTTTTACTGCATTTTCTCCTTTTCTCAGCCTGCAGCAACACACAAAATAATGTCCAAAACAAACTCGGCAGCAGCACTCAGAACAGCCTCACCACCAGTGAAAAGGTTAATCCAGACACCGCCTATCTGGGAAAATGGCAGCTTTTACAATTGGACGGCGCACCATTTGTCGCAGTATCTTTATTGCCGAAAAAACAACCAAACAAACCTGCGGTGATACCTCCGGCCTCTGCTTCGATCCAGTTCAGCCCCGATGGTCAATTCAGCGCCACAGCTGGGTGCAACCGGTTGTTTGGCCGCCAAAAGCGGGTCTATCCAGATTTTAGGCTTGGCCCCATCGGGTCCACCAGAATGGGATGCACCACTTCAGCCGAAAGGGTGTTTAGCGACGCTTTAGCGACAATGACCAACGCACGTCGGAAAGGTAAAAAGTTGATTTTGTCGAATGATGCCGGACGAGAGATGCTGTTCAGCCGATATTGATACGCCGAGACAACTGGTTGAGAAATCGAGCCCGCGCCACTGGCACCGGTTTATGGAGCATATCTTCAGCCAAGTGATGATGCAAAAAATGCCCGGTTGTGCCCAGCGCCAGCGCCACCTCGACGTCCGGTGCTTCACCGCGCCCCAACATACACGGCGGCAGCACCAGCAAACGACTGGCCCAATCACCTGCCCCAGACTTTGATACCGCACGGCCGCTGCGCGGTGATACATAGATCAAGTCGTGATCCGTCCCGGTGACCGCACAGCAGCTGAGATCAAGTCCAAAACCCAGAGTTTCGAGCAATTGCATTTCCCATTGAAGATAAGCCAAGGGCCACAGATCTGATTGACCAAGCAAATCAAGTAATTGCGCGCTTCGGTGATAAAGGCTGTGATGGGTTTCACGCTCTGCCAAACAAAACGACAACAGGGCTGTGACCGCGTTCAGCCCGGCCAGTGCCAGCCGATCAGACATCGATTGTGCCGCCCGACTGCGGACAGGTTCAACCGTGAAACTGCCCATATGATCCTCTAGGCGCGCGCGCCAAGCGAGATCCAACTGCGCTCCGGGTTGTAAAATGGGAGCAAGTTTACGCCCAGATCCGCCACGCACCACCCCAAGATGGCGGCCATATTCTGGGGTAAACACTTCTATGATCGCAGCACTTTCCCCATGCGGCCGCGCGCTCAGCAAAAAGCCTTGATCACGCCACTCCATCCTCGCCCCTAATCTGCCAGTCCCGGCTCATCCAGCAAATGCCGGCCGCTTCGGTCTTCGACCTCGATGACCCAAAGATCAGGGTCAAACCCGCGCTGCTTCGAAACCGCCATGTCCACCTCAGCTTCAGCCCCCGCGGCAAAATCCACCCATTTGCGCGCGCCACTCATGATATCAAACGATCGTTGATAGGCCACTGCTTGGCCATCCAGAGTGTTCAGCTTAATCACAACCGCACCGGCGGTAAGATCGCCTTTTGCCACCACAAATGCAGGAATTTCCACCATCCGCAGTCGGTTTAAATAGGCGTGGACCCAGAATTCAGCAGTCAGGCGCACCATCACAGATCACCGCCAGAAAAGCCCGTTGCATCAGCCATTTCCATCCTTGAAGTCCAGCCCCATCTCAGTATAGCGCGCTGCCTCATCAAGCCATTTTTCACGCACTTTGACCTTGCAAAACAGATGCACACGCCGGCCCATGAATTCCTCAAGCTCCTCGCGTGCAGCTTTCGATATTGCCTTGATGGTTTCACCACCATTGCCCAGCACGATGCCTTTGTGACCGTCGCGCACCACATAAATAATCTGATCAATTCGGGCAGAGCCGTCTTTGCGCTCCTGCCAGTCTTCAGTCTCGACCGTCATTTGATAGGGCAGTTCTTGGTGCAGCCGTAGGGTCAATTTTTCGCGTGTCATTTCTGCCGCAATCATCCGCAACGGCAGATCGGCAATCTGGTCTTCGGGATAGAGCCAGGGCCCCTCGGGCAAGCCCCCGGCCAGCCAACTGCGCAGCACCGGCACGCCATGGCCTTTTTCCGCCGACACCATAAAGGTCTCAACAAACGGAAACCGGGCATTCAGAGTTTGGCTCAAACCAAGTAATGTCTCGGATTTGACCCGGTCAATCTTGTTGATCGCCAGCGCAATTGTGCGCCCTTGTGACATCTCAGTGAGCGTCTCAAGGATTTTCTCTACCCCCTCAGTCAGGCCACGATTGGCCTCAACCAGCAACACGATCATATCGGCGTCCAACGCACCGCTCCAAGCGGCGGCCACCATCGCGCGATCAAGCCGGCGGCGCGGCTTAAACAGACCCGGAGTATCAACAAAAACGATCTGGGTCTCGCCGTCAATCGCCACACCACGGATGCGGGCGCGGGTGGTTTGCACCTTGTGGGTCACAATCGACACCTTGGCGCCAACCATCTGGTTCAGCAATGTGGATTTGCCGGCGTTTGGCTCTCCGATTAATGCAACAAACCCTGCCCGTGTCATGTGGTCTCCAATTTTGTCAAAAGCTGCATGGCCGCATTTTGTTCGGCCTGGCGTTTTGATCCTGCGGTCGCATCTTGAGTAGCGCCGTTTTCAAGCTGCGCCGAAATTGTAAACAACGGCGCATGATCGGGACCAGAGCGGCCCACCACAACATAGCGCGGCGGTGGAAAGCCACGTGCCTGCGCCCATTCCTGCAAAGCAGTTTTCGCGTCGCGGGCATCTTCTTCCACCGAGGCGATATGATCAGACCAGATGCGCAAGACAAGCGCTTTTGCGACAGCGAACCCGCCATCAAGATATACCGCGGCAATCACCGCCTCTAGGGCATCGCCAAGAAGCGCCTGCTTGCGACGCCCACCCGACATCATTTCAGACCGCCCCAATTTCAGAACCTTACCCAAATCCAGAGAGATCGCAATCTCAGCGCAAGTTTCCTTGCGCACCAAAGCGTTAAAACGCGGCGCCAGCTTGCCTTCGCTCGCGGAAGTGTCCTCGTCAAGCAGAGCCTCGGCCATCACCAGCCCCAGCACCCGGTCACCCAAAAACTCTAATCTCTGGTTGTCAGAACGCGTCACGGATGAGATTGACGCATGCGTGACCGCTTCACTCAGCAATTCTGGCCGTTTGAAATCATAGCCCAGCCGGCTTTGAAAAACCGCAAGGTCTCCGGACAGTTTCAAATCACGCCCTTAAAGAAACGGTCACTACGCCAGGTCCAGAAAAACAACATTGAACTGCCGGCTGACGAGAACAAGATGCGATCAGCACGACCAATCAGATTTTCAAAGGGCACAAACCCGACCCCGCCAGCTTGCTGGCGGCGGCGGCTGTCGGTCGAGTTGTCACGATTGTCTCCCATAAAGAAATAATGTCCTGCGGGCACGGTAAAGGCCGGGGTGTTGTCTGTTGATTGTATCCCAATATTAAGGATCGAGTGGGCAACGCCATTTGGCAGCGTTTCAATTTGACGCGATTTCTGACAAATGCTGCCGTTTCCAGTCGGTGCATTTTCACAGCGCGGCATAGATTTCAGCGGGCCTTGCGGCGCATAGGTTTCCTCAAAGGCAGCGACATCTTCCAACGCCACAGGGGCGTCATTTATATAAAGCACCCCATCTTTGACCTGCACCCTGTCCCCCGGCAGCCCAGTAAGGCGTTTGATGTAATCGCGCCCCGATGCCGGATGGCGGAACACCACAACATCCCCGCGCTCGGGCAAACCAGCCCACAGGCGTTGATTATCATCCCGCAAAGCCCCACACACATCTTTAGCGTCGATATTCAGACCCACAGCTGGTATGATAATACTCGGACAAGAGGCGTAGGAATACCCATAAGCCATTTTGTTCACAAACAGGAAATCACCAATCAGCAGAGTGTCTTTCATCGAACCCGATGGAATCCAGAACGGTTGAAAAAACAGGGTTCGAAATATACCTGCGATGAGCAGCGCATAGACAACCGTCTTGATCGTTTCGACGATTCCGTTTGGATCTTTAGCTGTCTGCGCCATGCATTTTCCTTTTGTTCTGACCACGGTTACTTCATGGAACGCTGGTGTTAGGGTGTCAAGCCAAGTGACATTAAGGCTCAGGTGATGGGTCCGATCCACCTGGTCGCGCCTCAATAACCACAAAGGCTTGTGCCCAAGGGTGATCATCGGTCAGGCTGACATGCACATGCACCACATGCCCCACCGGCGTCATCTGATCCAGCCTTGTTTTAGCCCAACCCGTCAACTGCATTTGCGGCTGCCCCGTCTTGAGATTACTAACCGACATATCCCTCCAGGCGATCCCCATCCGCAAGCCAGTGCCAAGTGCTTTGGAGCAGGCTTCTTTCGCCGCCCAGCGCTTGGCATAAGTGCCGGCCTCATCTTTGCGTCTGCTGGCCTTGCGCTGTTCATCTTTGGTGAAGACACGATTGCGAAACCGGTCACCAAACCGCTCAAGCGTGGCGGCAATACGGTCAATATTCGCCAGATCCGTTCCGATCCCTAAAATCATCTCATGCGCGCGCTTCATCCATCAAGCGTCGCATCTCGGCAATCGCAGGAGTCAGGCCCCTGAAAATCGCCTCGCCAATAATAAAATGACCAATATTCAGCTCGATCACCTCGGGCAACTGCGCAATCGGGGACACAGTATCATACGTCAGCCCATGACCGGCATGGACCTCCAAGCCCAATGAGCGCGCAAGTGATGACATCTCGGTAAGTTTTTGCAACTCACTGTCGCGGGCAGATATGTTGCCCTCGGCGTGCAAATCGCAATAGGCACCGGTATGCAGCTCAATCACCTGCGCACCGATGCGGTGTGCGGCCTCGATCTGGCGCCGGTCGGGAGCGATGAAAATTGATACCCGGCACCCAGCATCGCGGAGCGGCGCAATGAAATGTGCGATGCTGTTTTCTTCGCGAGCCACTTCCAGCCCCCCTTCAGTGGTCCGCTCCTCGCGTTTTTCAGGCACAATACAGACCGCATGAGGTTTGTGACGCAGCGCAATCGCCTGCATTTCCGGCGTTGCCGCCATCTCAAAATTCAGCGGCACGGTCAGAACCTCCATCAGGCCATCAATATCAGCATCTGATATGTGCCGCCGATCTTCACGCAGATGGGCGGTGATACCATCCGCCCCTGCCTCTTCGGATAACTTAGCGGCCCGCAACGGATCGGGATAGGCACCTCCGCGCGCATTGCGCACGGTTGCGACATGATCAATATTCACCCCAAGTCGTAATTTTGTCATACTATCTCTCCTCGAACATCCGATATCATCAGTAAATTTTATGTTAGTTTTTTGGTCTGTCAGCCTTGCGCCTAGCTTTATGTTTGATCGCTGCCAATTTCGCAATCAGCACACCTTTGCGCCTGTTTTGATAGGCTCTTACCAAAGGAATGCAAAGATAATAGCATACAGTCGCTGCAATTATGCCCGGCAGGATACCGCCCACGAGATAGGGAAAAAATACCTCGTGATAGAACACAACAATATTTGACCAATCGACCGGCTCCCCGCTTAGTACCGCGATAGAATTATCTTTGAGATCTTTACCCGCATCAAGAAACTTACCAACAAAGGACCTTCGGGTCTCATTTTGCAATTGGGTCCCAAGTAAGAAATGCCCAGTCTGCATCGAGACCAGTCCAATCGGAATATAGGTCAGCGGGTTGCCGAAAAACGTTCCCAAAAGCGCCGCAAGAATATTACCCTGAAACACTCGGGCAATCAAAATGGCGATAAAAAAATGAAACCCGTATAATGGGGTGAAGGTGGTAAACACACCTGCCCAAATACCTCGCGCGACCTTTTTTGGTGGATCAGGCAGCCGTTTCAAGCGAAATTTTATATACTGAAACGCCCGGCTCCATCCGCCTTTGGGATAAAGCACATCGACGACCACTTTCCAGGCCGGTCGTTTATCACGGCGTTTGAACACCAAGGCACATTCCTCTAATTGTCCTTGCTAACCGCCTCGGCGGGACGGGTCTCGGGATCTTATAATGGCAGCAACATCGCTCTCCGCTTCTAATGCAGACATGACCGAGTGCAAGTGCTCAGCTTCACGCAGGTCAACATTTATCAAAAGACGGTAGAAATCTGGTTTGCGATCCAAGAATTCCAAGTTCGAGATATTAGCCTTCTGCTCGCCAATCAAGGTACAAATGCGCCCCAAAACACCCGAATCATTTCCAATGGTCATATCCAGTGTCACAGCATATGAGGCTGGGTGCTTACCACTTTGCCAATGCAGGTCCAGCCAGCGCTGGGGCTGGTCTTCAAAATCGCTCAATGCCACGCAGTCAATCGTGTGCACCACGACACCGAGCCCACGATAGGTGATGCCAACAATGCGCTCACCGGGCAACGGCTGACAGCAGGGCGCGCGGTCAAAATGCTGATCTGGCGACAGGCCGATCACCGCACGACGGGTATCAATCTCATCGGATCGGTCGGTCGCCACATCAGGATAGACCGCGTCCACCAGTTCATTGGCAGTCAATTCGGCGCTGCCCATCCGATAAAGCAGCTCATACTGGTCTTTGATACGCAAATGACGTGCGGCGGTTTCCAGCACCTTATCAGTAACTTTCTTGCCAATCTGCTCAAACGCAGAGCGCGCCAGTTCCTGACCCAATTTAATATATCGACCACGATCAGCCTCGCGCAGCGCCCGGCGGATTGCAGATTTTGCCTTGCCGGTAATTGCAATATCCAACCAAGTCGCCTGAGGAATTTGACCTTCTGCCGTAACAATTTGAACCGATTGACCATTTTTAAGCCGGGTCCACAATGGCACCCGCAAACCATCGACTTTGGCCCCCACACAGGCACTGCCAATTCGGGTATGAATGGCATAGGCATAATCTAAAGGTGTGGCACCCCGCGGCAATTTGACCACGTCGCCTTTGGGGGTGAAACAAAATACCTGATCAGAATACATCTCAAGCTTCACCGCCTCAAGAAACTCTTGGTGATCCTCATCAGCGTTAAACTGCTCGGTCAGCGAGCCGACCCAAGTCGCCGGATCAACCGCAAAGGGGTTGCCGCTGCGCACACCGTCGCGGTAAGACCAATGCGCGGCCACACCAGTTTCGGCGACATCATGCATTTGCCGGGTGCGAATTTGTACCTCGACACGTTTACCGTCGCGTCCCGAAACTGTGGTATGGATACTGCGATACCCGTTTGATTTGGGCTGGCTAATATAATCTTTAAAACGCCCCGGCACCGCACGCCAGCGCTGGTGGATAGTGCCTAACCCGCGATAACACTCCATTTCACTGTCTGTAATTACCCGAAACCCGTATATATCCGACAACCGCGAAAAGCTCAGATCTTTTTCCTGCATTTTGCGCCAGATCGAATAAGGTTTCTTGGCCCGGCCAAATACCTCGGCCTCAATGCCGACATTTTCCAATTCCTGCCGCATATCACCGGTGATCCGATCAATCACATCACCGGTTTCTTTTTGCAGCGTGATAAATCGTCGAATAATACTGGCGCGTCCCTCTGGATTGAGCACTTTAAACGACAGATCTTCCAGTTCTTCACGCATCCAATGCATACCCATACGGCCAGCCAGCGGCGCATAGATATCCATTGTCTCGCGCGACTTTTGAATTTGCTTATCGGGTCGCATTGATTTGATAGTGCGCATATTGTGTAGGCGATCAGCGAGCTTTACTAGAATAACCCGCACGTCTTTTGACATTGCAATCAATAATTTACGGAAATTTTCTGCCTGCTGTGTATGCGATGAAGACAACTGCAGATTGGTCAGTTTGGTGACGCCATCTACAAGACGCGCCACATCCTCACCGAACAGCGCTGAAATCTCGGTATAGGTGGATTTGGTATCTTCAATTGTGTCGTGCAGAAGTGCCGTGACAATCGTATGATCATCGAGGCGGTGCTCTGTCAGTATCGCAGCCACAGCCACCGGATGGGTGAAGTAAGCCTCACCAGAATGCCTGAACTGCCCATCATGCATTTGCAAACCATACTGATAGGCCTGCGACAGCAACTTGGCATTAGATTTTGGGTTATAGTTGCCAACCAGCATAATCAGATCTTCAGCCGCGATCATCGGGTGCGACCTTTCTGAACGTTAGGTTTGATTTTGGGCTTCCATAAGAGCACGCAACAACTTTTCTTCCGACATTTCCTCTTCGGCAGGTTGATCGGCCTCAGCCCCCATAAGCAGCGCCATCGAATCTTCTTCCGGCTCATCCACTTCGATCTGGGTCTGGTTGGATTCGACCAAGCGTTCATGCAAATCCGCCGCTGATTGGGTCTCATCTGCAATCTCACGCAGAGCGACGACAGGATTTTTATCATTATCGCGGTCGACGGTAACGACACCACCTGCGGAAATTTCACGCGCACGATGGGCCGCCAGCATCACCAAATCAAAACGGTTCGGGACTTTGTCTACGCAATCTTCAACTGTAACGCGCGCCATCGGGTTCTCCATAGGTTGGGATAGCTTAAGAAAGACCTTCTTCTAACGGCAGAGACACCACTTGACAAGCACAGAATCGCGCAGGCTAGAGCGTTTAATACGCGCGCAAAAATTCGGTGTTACAGCGGGGCCACACAGCCGGTCATTACCACAGGAATCACAAAGGCCGCACGGCTTC
>DDEJ01000034.1:1291-5169 GCA_002336405.1 Rhodobacteraceae bacterium UBA1957 | reverse complement strand
AACAAATGCTCTGTCTTGCAGGCGCGGATGTGGGAGGATCAACTTTGCGGGGCTTTCAATAATCTGCCGGTCCAGCGCAAGATCGCGCCAATGAGAAAATTCTTTCAGATCAGGCAGCACGGTCGTTCCCATTGCAATCAGATCCAAATCGAGTGTGCGCTGACCCCAGCGTTGGGTTCTTTCACGACCGTGTCGCGCCTCAAGTGCATGCAATCTGTGCATCAGCGAATCAGCATCACCCTGCCAACTAACGGAAACGACGGCGTTAACAAAGTCGGGTCCTGCGCCAGCAGGAAAACACGGAGTAGAAAAAAATCTGCTCATACTGCGTATTTTTATACCCGCAGATACAAAATCGGACAGGGCCATGCCAATTTTTGTCACAACGTTACACAATTTAAAGTGGTAATTACCACCTAAAGCAACGTATATACATTCTTTTGGGCGTATAGTTATAGCTTTTGGCGATATGGTATTCTGACCAAGATTATCTATTTGCTTATATTGTGTCACCAAACTTCATCCAATTTACATCTCGCGTTTTACCAAGATTTATAGTCACCAAAATAACTAAAAGGTAAGGCGTTTATTCGGAAGGACATTTTAATGTTTTACAAAGACGAGCGGCTAGCGCTGTTCATAGACGGATCCAATCTATACGCAGCAGCCAAGTCTCTTGGGTTTGATATAGACTACAAGCTACTTCGGCAAGAATTCATGCGCCGTGGAAAAATGCTAAGGGCATTTTACTACACCGCCTTGCTTGATAACGAAGAATATTCACCCATCCGCCCTTTAGTCGACTGGCTAAATTACAACGGCTTCACCATGGTGACCAAGGCAGCCAAAGAATATACCGACAGTCAGGGCCGTCGTAAGGTCAAAGGCAATATGGATATCGAGCTGGCGGTCAATGCAATGGAGTTGGCCTCAAGCGTTGATCATATTGTTTTGTTTTCCGGCGATGGCGATTTCCGCCCGCTTGTTGAAAGCCTGCAACGTCAGGGCGTACGTGTGTCTGTCGTCTCGACCATCCGCAGCCAGCCCCCAATGATTGCCGATGAACTGCGGCGTCAAGCTGACAACTTTATTGAACTGGACGAGTTGAAAGACGTTCTTGGGCGGCCAAGCCGCGAAGAACCCTATTCGCCTAATGAGACAGAAGCCGTCGCGTAACGCACAATCAAAAGCTGACAGTGGGGTACAGAGCCGACTGTCAGCTTACGCAGCAGTGCCAATTTAAAAGTGACGCGCAAACAAACACCTGTTCGAGAAATGGCGTCTGGGTCTGTGTTATTCAACTAAGCAAAAATAAGATTAGCGACGGTCGTAAATGGTTTGGTTTTAGCCTGATCCGTTTACACCAACTTCAGTAGGTTGATCCCAAGGCTTTCTCAACTGCACCAATCCTGTTGCAGGGCTGACTGTTGCAGCTTGCAATATTATCGCCAGAAAAAACCACTCAGGCCTTTTTTGCATATTATCAATTTGAAAATTTTTTTAACCTTGACCTGCTGCACCAGGCATTTCGTTTCCAACCCGTTTTCTTTTCAGAATTTTATCGACAGTATCTTGTCTGCAGATTTACCTTTTGCGCCATTTCACCTATAGTGATCTCGTATCCAAAAAGGTTAAAAACCATTATGAAACGCGGGCTTAAAACACGCCAAACAGCACCGGAAAATACCGAAAGCAACTGTCTAATCGCATGTCATACGCCACCGTACTTTAAATTCCCAAACCCTAAAACAACGTCATGTGGCTTTTTTACTTCGGCAAAAGGCCGGACGTATGAGCCCGCATCGCAATTGTTTCTGTCAGAAGGTCGCAGTTTGGCAATCGACAGGCCTCTGGCTGGACGCTTGGCGTCACCAAAGATTGCCTTGCCAACGCTCGAACACTCTGCCGATCTTGTGGCATATTACTTATGAACACCCCACGTATCCCGCTTTTTCTGGCCATCGCAGGAGCATTGCCTTTGGTCTATGCCGCCCTGCTCAACATGGGCCTGCCCCCCATCTCCGAACTGCAGCCATGGCTGCCCTATTGGGACGACGGCGCGGGATTAATGCTGGTCTATGGCCAAATCATTCTGGTGTTCATGGCCGGCGTTTTATGGGGGTTTGCAACACTTGCAACAGGCAGGCTGACCCTGCTGGTTTATGTACTTTCCATTGCACCTGCCCTCTATGTCTTTTTTTATGTGCAGACCTCACAAGATTTGCTCTACGGGTTTATCGCTGTTTTTTTGCTTGATCTGGCTTTTTGGCGGTTGCGACTGACGCCGCCGTGGTGGCTGGGACTGCGCCTGCCACTAACCGGTATTGTCTGCGGCGCGCTTTGGTTTGGCGCGCCAATGTAAGCGGTCTGATTTAGACCATCAGATGTTAAACTGCGGTGACATCCCCCAAACGCTGTATTACAGTTGCACCTACCTGTTCGGTTTCTATTTTCGGACTAAGGTACTTTCTCCTACGCAGGACCCACCCCATGGCCGACAAAGAAACGCTCAGAGTTTATGATGCAAAAGCGGCGGACTATGCCAAACTGATTGACAGCGACACCAAGGAAAACCCCTATCTTGAGCGCTTTATCGCCAGACTTCCCACCGGTGGGCGTGTGCTGGATTTGGGATGTGGGCCGGGTCTCGCAGCAACTCGCATGGCCAACGCAGGGCTGCAGGTTGATGCCATGGATGGATCGGCTGAAATGGTGGCTATGGCCGCCCAGCACGACGGGGTCACCGCATGGCAAGCCACCTTTGATCAGATCACCGGAACGGATATTTATGACGGTATATGGGCAAATTTTTGTCTGTTGCACGCCAGCAAAGAGGCGATGCCTCACCATCTTGCTGCGATGGTCACCGCGCTCAAACCCGGTGGTGCGTTCCATATCGGGATGAAACTGGGCAGCGGCAGCCAGCGCGATGCGATTGGCCGCCTCTATAGCTATTATTCCGAACCCGAGTTGATCACCCTGCTGGGTGCGGCTGGGCTGACCGCTGGCGAAACCGACCACGGCCGGACCGTCGGCTTGGACGGCACTGAGGCCGACTGGATTGTGGTGGCCGCGCATGGCTGAGTTGTTTGCCTATACCGACGGCGCCTGCAGCGGCAACCCCGGCCCCGGCGGCTGGGGTGTACTGATGCAGGCCAAGGACGGTCAGACTGTTCTTAAACAACGTGACCTTAAAGGCGGCGAGGCCGTGACCACAAACAACCGAATGGAATTACTGGCCGCAATAAATGCGTTAGAAGCACTGGAACGGCCCAGCGAAATCACCATCTTCACCGACAGCACCTATGTGAAAAACGGCATCACCCAATGGATGCATGGATGGAAACGCAACGGTTGGAAAACGGCTGCAAAAAAGCCGGTGAAAAACGTGGAATTATGGCAGCAGTTGGATGAGGCGCAAGCCCGCCACAGCGTAATCTGGAAATGGGTCAAAGGCCATGCCGGTCACCCCGAAAATGAAGCCGCCGATGCGCTTGCCCGCGCCGGGATGGCCCCTTTCAAGCCATGACATCAACCGCGCAAAGCCCCGCGATAGACAAAGCCTGTCCCGTGGTGTTGCGCAGCCCCGAAGGCAAGTGCGAAATACTCGCGTTTGCCCATCCTTCGGCCGGCCATCAGTTCATCAAAGGCACAGTGGAGGCCAGTGAAACCCCCGCAGCAGCAGCCCTGCGCGAATTATACGAAGAAGCGGGCATAACCGCCCACACCATTACCACCATGCTGGGATCATCAAATACGATCCAATCCGGTGAGAGATGGCATTTCTTTGTGGTCCAAACAGACCCCTTACCCGACAGCTGGCAGCATAAATGCGCCGATGACGATGGACAACTGTTTGGATTTTTCTGGCACCCAGT
>DDEJ01000034.1:0-1213 GCA_002336405.1 Rhodobacteraceae bacterium UBA1957 | reverse complement strand
GCGTTTGCCCATCCTTTGGCCGGGCATCAATTCGTCAAAGG
Source organism: Rhodobacteraceae bacterium UBA1957 (assembly GCA_002336405.1). Classification (GTDB taxonomy): domain Bacteria; phylum Pseudomonadota; class Alphaproteobacteria; order Rhodobacterales; family Rhodobacteraceae; genus CPC320. The sequence goes on along the minus strand of DDEJ01000034.1, from coordinate 1,172 downwards.
CACAGTTGAGGCCGGTGAAACCCCCGCAGCTGCGGCCCTGCGCGAATTATACGAAGAAGCCGGCATAACCGCCCAAACCATTACCACCATGCTGGGATCATCAAACGCGATCCAATCAGGTGAGAGGTGGCATTTCTTTGTGGTCCAAACAGACCCGTTACCGGACAGCTGGCAGCATCAATGCGCTGATGACGGCGGGCAACTGTTTGGATTTTTCTGGCACCCAGTACAACAGGCACTAGCCGACAGCTTTCAGCGGCGCTATCAAACAGCGTTTCACTGTATCCGCGACCGGCTTGCTTTACCTGCGGGTGCCTAAAAACGCAGCGAAGTCAGAAGTCCTTTAAAGCCCGAGCTCGATCCCCGCAGGCACCGGCCAACCGCGTAAAAATTCGTCCACATCCTGTGCCGCTTTCCCAGCCCGTTGCGCCCGGGTCACACACAGGGCGCCCGTGCCGCAGGCAATGGTCAGGGATGTATCCAGAACCGTTCCCGACGCGGCTGATCCGTCGCAGCACTCTGAACCTAAAAGCTTGACCCGTTCGCCATGAATCAACGTCCAAGCCCCCGGAAACGGCGCAAGCGCACGAATTTGACGATCAATCGTGGTGGCAGGCTGGGCCCAATCTATCTCCGCCTCAGGTTTTTCGATTTTGGCAGCGTAAACCACGCCATCATCTGGCTGGCTGGCAGCCACCAATCCCGGCAACTGAGGCAAGACTTGCACAATCAATGCGGCCCCAAGCGCCGATAATCTATCGTGCAGCGCTCCCGTGGTTTCGGCCGCGCCAATCGGCGTGCTTTGGCGCGCCAATACCGGCCCGGTATCCAGTCCGGCCTCCATCTGCATGATGCAAACCCCGGTTTCGGCATCACCAGACATAATAGCGCGGTGAATAGGCGCCGCCCCGCGCCAACGCGGCAGCAATGAAGCGTGAATATTTACACAGCCATACGCAGGTTGATCCAACACAGTTTGTGGCAAGATCAACCCGTAAGCCACTACCACGGCCAGATCTGCGCCAAACGCGGCAAATTCGGCCACGGCGTCGGCCGCTTTGAAGGACAGCGGGTGGCGCACCACCAGCCCCAGCGCTTCGGCGCAGACCTGTACCGGCGTTGGACGCAGTTTCTTACCCCGACCTGCGGGACGCGGCGGCTGGCAATACACG
>DDEJ01000159.1 GCA_002336405.1 Rhodobacteraceae bacterium UBA1957 | reverse complement strand
CTTTCAGGCGCATTTAGAAAAAACCAGCAGACTTGCGGTAGTACGATCTATCACCCGGTATTCAGCCCTGCCCTGCCCCAGAGTGTTTCAGAGACGAACACAAATTTATTCTGAAGCCGTGGGGTTATCCCAGCGCATAGCCAGCGCCGCGCACAGTGCGCAGCACATCCTCGTCTCCATGTTGTGACAATGCTTTGCGCAGCCGGCCAATATGAACGTCGACCGTTCGGGTGTCGACATAGATGTCGCGCCCCCAAACACGGTCAAGCAATTGATCCCGGCTCCAAACCCGGCCCGGCTTTTCCATCAAGGTCCGCAACAGCCGAAACTCTGTTGGTCCAAGTTTGATCTGCGCTTCAGCGCGAAATACCTTATGGGTCTCTGGATCAAGCTTGATATCTTGAAAATAAAGGGTCGCACCGATAGATGCAGCCCGTGTCCGACGCAATTGGGCGCGCACCCGAGCAATCAGTTCCACAACAGAATACGGCTTTACCAAATAATCGTCCGCACCGATTTCAAGACCGCGCACCTTGTCCATTTCCTCGGATCTGGCCGACAACATGATAATGGGAATAGACCGGGTTTCGACGCGCGACTTGAGACGGCGGCACACCTCAATACCTGATAGATTGGGCATCATCCAATCTAACAAAATGAGATCAGGCTCTTCCTCTTCCACCAATAGCAAGGCATCCTCGCCGTTGTCTGCGCAGATAATTTTGAAACCGTCAGCCTCAAGATTGTAGGTCAAGACTTCACGCTGTGAAGGCTCATCTTCAACTAGCAAGATATTTGGATGATCAACAGTCATTACTCTGCTCCGGTACTCCACGTTGGTTTCATGCCACTCAAAGCCGCATCACTGGATGTAACATCAGCTTTGGTGCGCTCGTCGGTTGGCTTTTCGCCACTTGTATAAAACACGACTTGTTCGGCGATGGATGTCACGTGATCCCCCATCCGCTCAATATTTTTTGCGATAAAATGAAGATGCATGCAGGCCGTGATGTTGCGCGGATCTTCCATCATAAATGTTAAAAACTCACGAAACAGCGTGTTATAGATCTGATCGACAGCTTCGTCACGCGCGATCACCGACAGTGCCAGCGCCTGATCTTGTTGAACATAGGCATTCAAGGCGTCACCCAGCATCAACTCGACCTCGCGCGCCATGCGGCGCAAGGCCGCCGGTGAGCCATCAATGCTACGCAACTCAAGCAGAACCCGCGTGCGCTTTGCAATATTTTTGGAATAATCCGCAATCCGTTCCAGATTACCGGAAACTTTGATCACGGTCAGCAAAAGCCGCAGGTCCTCGGCGTTTGGGGACCTGAGAGCAATGACCCGTGCAGCCTCATCATTGATTTGTTGTTCAAGCGTATCAATCGCCGCGTCCGACGCGCGCACGTGTTCTGCCAGTTCTGCGTCACGATTATACAAAGAGGCTGACGCACCGACGATTGACGCCTCGACGAGCCCGCCCATTTTAATTATTTTAGCTTTGATTGCGTCCAGTTCACTTTGAAACTGTGAGACAATATGCAGGTCTGACATCAAATTCTCCTTATCCAAACCGGCCGGTAATATAGTTATTAGTCATTTCATGCTGCGGCTTCATGAATAACCTATCAGTTAGCCCAACTTCAACCAGCCGTCCAAGATGAAAATAGGCCGTTCGTTTTGAAACGCGGGCGGCTTGTTGCAACGAATGGGTCACAATGACGATCGAATATTCACTGCTAAGTTCATGTATTAAATGTTCTATCCGTGCCGTGGCAATGGGATCAAGTGCTGAACACGGCTCGTCCATCAATATAATCTCTGGGCTGACAGCAATCGCACGGGCAATACACAGGCGTTGTTGTTGCCCACCTGAAAGCCCGGTTCCCGGATCATCAAGCCGGTTGTGTACTTCGGACCAAAGGCCTGCGCGTTCAAGCGCCTCTTGCACGATTTGTTTCATGTGCCCCCTGTCTTCTGCCAGCCCATGAATTTTCGGACCATAGGCGACGTTATCAAAAATAGATTTTGGAAAGGGGTTTGGTTTTTGAAAAACCATCCCCACACGGGCGCGCAAGGGCACCACATCTACATCTGGCGCATAGATGTCATCGCCATTCAGGCGTATGTCGCCAGAAACTTTGCAGGTTTTTATCGTATCATTCATCCGATTGAGACACCGCAGAAACGTTGACTTGCCGCATCCAGAGGGCCCAATAAAAGAGATAACTTCGCAACCACCTATATCCAGTGACACACCTTCAATTGCAGTTTTATCCCCATAATTTACCTGGACTTGACGCGCAGTCATTCGTGGGTTTTCCACATAAATATCACCAATCGTCGTATTGGGAAGCTTTGCAAGATCGATATCCGGCATTTCAGGGGGGGCGCCCTTCTGAGATTCAATCATTTTTCCGTGCTCCATGGTCTTTCAATTTCCTACCAACGACGTTCTAGTTTTTTCCGCACGACAATGGCTGCTGCGTTCATCGTGATTAAAAAAGCCAATAATACAATAATTGCCGCACTGGTTTTTTGAACGAACATCCTCTCTGCGAAATCTGCCCACATGAAGATTTGTACTGGCAGAACCGTTCCAGGGTCTGTGACACTGCCCGGCACATCTACGATAAACGCAACCATTCCAATCATAAGCAGAGGCGCCGTCTCGCCAAGCGCCTGGGCCATGCCGATAATCGTGCCAGTTAACATCCCCGGCATCGCCAATGGGATCACGTGGTGAAATATCGTTTGTATCTGTGACGCGCCAACCCCCAGAGCGGCTTCGCGTACGCTGGGTGGCACGGCGCGGATTGCGGCCCGCGACGAAATAATGATTGTTGGCAGTGTCATAAGGGCGAGCACCACCCCCCCAATCAGCGGGATCGACCGTGGCATACCAAAAATACCAATAAAAACCGCCAAACCCAGAATACCGAATACGACAGAGGGGACCGCAGCAAGATTGTTGATATTAATCTCGACAATTTCGGTAATGCGGTTCTTTGGGGCGATCTCTTCCAAGTATATCGCGGTGGCAACGCCAATGGGAAACGCGAGCACAAGGCAGACCGACAGTGTGAGGATGGATCCGATAAACGCACCATAGATGCCCGCCATTTCGGGGTTGCGCGACGCGCTGCCAAAAATAAGATAATCGGAGAATGCATATATAATCTTGCCATCCGCCTGAAGCCTGTCGATGTATTCTACCATCCTATCATTGATACGGCGGTCTTTTTCAGGGGTTTCACGGTTGATAAATCCCCGAAGAAAGCTGTCGACATCATCGTCCATAGCGAACCGTAATGTTTGGGTGGTGTCCATGAGTGACGGGTCATTATAAACCATTTTGCGCAAACGCTGTTCTGCTCCAGGTGAGATCAGCTTGCCTGCAGCGCGCTTGTTTGAGCGCCCTTCGGCACCAACTGCTGCGTATAAAGCCGATCTAATCACCCCGCGCGCATCCCCGTCATACAAAGATTGCTGCGAAAAAATACCCGTTGGATCAAGCTTTTCGCGGTCAATATCAACCTCAATTTCGACGTAATACTGAAAGAAACCTGGAAGACCTTTGGAGAAAATTGAAGAGAACAACACAACAAGAAACGCCAGCGCAACGGCAATTGCGCCGCGCCCTAAGAGTTGGAAGTTGCGTTCGCTTTTTTTGCGCTTTGCCATTGAGGCTGCAACGCGCTTGGTTGCCATTTTTGGCGAAACCATCCCTTTGGAGGTACTAATCATATTGTTCTCTGTATTTATTCACGACGTGCAGGGCGATAAAGTTAAGCACCAAGGTCATCACAATCAGTGTCAGTGCGAGGGCAAAGGCCGATAGGGTCTTGGCGGATTCAAATTCTTGATCACCCACCAGAATTGTCACAATCTGCGCGGTTACTGTTGTCACAGCATCAAGCGGGTTCAAAGATAAATTGGCCGCAAGACCGGCCGCCATGACCACAATCATCGTTTCACCAACCGCGCGCGACACCGCCAGCAACACCGAGGCGACGACCCCGGGCAGAGCAGCCGGCAAGACAACCTGCCGAATGGTTTCATTTTGGGTGCTGCCAAGCGCATAAGCCGCCTCACGCAAAGCCTGCGGCACTGCCCTGATGACGTCATCAGATAAAGATGAAATAAAAGGGATGATCATGATCCCCATCACCAGCCCCGCTGCCAATGCAGATTCTGATGCTACATCCAAGCCCAGTGTTAGACCCATTGAGCGGATGAAAGGTGCCACCGTCAGGGCCGCAAAAAATCCGTAAACAACCGTTGGCACCCCCGCAAGCAGTTCCATGAGCGGTTTGACCACCCCGCGCACCCGGTCAGAGGCGTATTCAGACAGGTAAATTGCACTGAACAGACCCACGGGCACCGCAACTGTCAAAGCCACCGCCGAAATCAACATGGTGCCGGCAAACAAAGGGACAGATCCATACGTGGAAAGGCCCATTTGCCCCGACCCTGCCCGTTCTGCACCTTCGAACTGCGGGTTCCATGTGATGCCAAACAGAAACTCACTCACTGGCAC
>DDEJ01000038.1 GCA_002336405.1 Rhodobacteraceae bacterium UBA1957 | reverse complement strand
CTTATTCTGGTGCCTTTTTGCTGTGTTATCTTATTGCGACTTACCCTGACTGTGTCCGCATGGTCCGTAACATGGGGTCAGACCGTGACAATGCTGCCCGGGTTTGGGGTTATGGGCGGCATGCTTTATTTCTCTGCGCAGTTTGATCTGGAGATTATGCGGCGGTCGGTTTTCCACCAGATGCTTTTGGGGTGGGTCAGCATCATAATTTGGGCCAGTTTGGTGACCACGGTTTATGGCCATTATGTTGTGTATAGGACCTTAAATTGACGTTTCTGCACTTGCGTTGAAACAGGCGCTGGGCATAATATCGGCGATGAGCGATTTTAGAACCCAAGCCCGTATCGCCGAAGCCGAAATGCGCGCCGTATTTCAAGCCACGCCCCTGCAACTTAACGATCATTTGTCGGCTCGCTATCAGGCCGAAATTTGGCTCAAACGTGAAGATCTCTCGCCAGTTCGGTCGTATAAATTGCGCGGCGCGTTCAATGCGATGCGCAAATTGGCTGGTCAAAAGCACTTTGTCTGCGCCAGTGCCGGTAATGCAGCACAGGGCATGGCGTTCATGTGTGCCCATTTTGGCGTACAGGGCACGGTTTTTATGCCTGTAACCACACCGCAGCAGAAAATCCAGAAAACTCAGATGTTTGGTGGTGACCACGTAGAGATTAGGCTGACTGGAGATTATTTTGATGAATGCTTGGCCTCAGCACAGGCATATTGTGCCGATCAGGGGGCTTATTTTCTGTCGCCGTTTGATGACGAGGATGTGATCGAAGGGCAGGCCAGCGTTGGGGTCGAGATCGAAGACCAGCTCGGTGGTGTGCCGGATCATATTATTCTGCCAGTGGGCGGCGGTGGCCTGTCGTCGGGTTTGATTAGCTATTTTGGCACGACCTGCACCTATACCTTTGTTGAACCAAAAGGTGGCGCCTGTCTGCGTGCCGCGCTCAAAGTGGGACGGCCGGTGAAATTGGATAAGGTCGACACCTTTGCCGACGGTGCGGCAGTCGGGCAGATTGGTGTAAAAAACTTTGCCCGTCTCAAGGATGTTGGTCTGGCCAATACCCTAACCATTGCCGAAGATCGGATTTGCACGACCATGCTTGAGATGCTGAACATTGAAGGCATCGTTCTCGAGCCGGCTGGTGCGCTGGCGATTGATGCGTTGAAAGATCTGGGCCAGTCGATTCGTGGCCGGCGTGTGGTCTGTGTTTCATCGGGTGGAAATTTTGATTTTGAAAGGCTGCCCGAAGTTAAAGAGCGCGCACAGCGCTATTCTGGGGTAAAAAAATATCTTATTCTGCGACTGCCACAGAGGCCTGGCGCGCTGAAGGATTTTCTTGGCGTGTTTGGACCCAATGATGATATCACACGGTTTGAATACTTGAAAAAATCAGCCCGTAACTTCGGGTCGGTTTTAATAGGGATTGAGACAACGACCCCGGATCAATTTGATCAGTTTTTTGCACGGTTGGATGCGGCAGGATTTGCCTATACCGACCTAACCGACGATGAAATGTTGGCGCAATTCGTAGTTTAAATGAGCGATCTGGCGGTTTCGGACTATTGGCAAGTTGAAGGCTTCGAAAGCATATTGGTTTATAGCTTGTTAATAATGGGGATCTATAACGACGTTTTGAAGGAAGCGTTGTGCAAATATCAAGATCATCGTCTGCAAAACTTGAACCACGGTTGGATATTCCAAGCCGTGCTTTAGTGGTGGATGATAGCAGGATACAACGCAAAATATTATCAGCTTCTTTGGTGCGCTGGGGGTTTGTGGTTGATGTGGCGAGTTCTGGCGCTGAGGCACTTGAAATTTGCTACATGAATCCACCTGATTTGGTGGTTTGCGAATGGATGATGCCCAACATGAATGGTCTGGCGTTTTGCCGGGCGTTTCGTGCGATCCCGCGGGAAAATTATGGTTATTTTATTCTTGTGAGTTCGAGAAGTGAAAAGGTTGAGGTGATGCAGGGTTTGGAAATTGGCGTTGATGATTTTCTGACCAAGCCGATGAATGCCAGTGAGTTGCATGTGCGCATTAAAGCTGGGCAACGTATTATCGACATGCATCGATCTCTGACTGAGCAGAATACTCTGGTTACTGACACGCTGGAGGAATTACGGACAGTTTATGATGCGATTGATCAAGATCTGTTACAGGCGCGCAAAATTCAACAGGCATTGGTGCCGGACCGGCAGCGTGATTTTGGGACCTCGCGTGTCAGTTTATTGCTCCAACCCTGCGGTCATGTTGGTGGCGATCTTGTGGGTGTTCTGAACTGCGATCAAGATCATGTTGGGTTTTATTGTATTGACGTTTCGGGTCATGGTATCACTTCTGCGCTGATGACAGCGCAGGTTGGGGGGTATTTGAACAACGAGTTTCCTGATTATAACATTGCGATGCGGGCCCGACCCGATGGAGGCTTCGATTTGCGGCCACCACACGAGGTAGCGTATTTATTGAACCAAAGGTTGGCGCGTGATTCTGGTGTAATTGAATACTTTACTATGATTTATGGAACGGCAGACCTGCACAGTGGCGAGGTAAATCTTGTACAGGCGGGTCATCCGCATCCGCTGTTGATTCGGGCAAATGGAGATATGGACTTTTTGGGCGTGGGCGGCTTGCCAATCGGTCTGCTTGAGGATGCAACTTATTCGATATTCAAGACACATTTGAAAACGGGTGACCGGCTTTTACTGTATTCTGATGGGTTTACAGAATGTAAAACAAAACATGGTGACATGCTTAATGAGGATGGGTTGTTGGACTTGGTGAGGTCCAGTGATGGTGATTCAGGCGGTCTGATGTTTTTGGGCGAGCTTTTTGGTAAATTGAAATTGAGCATGGCACCGGGCGCGCGGCTTGATGATGATATATCTGCCGCTTTGTTTGAATTTAATCACCTCACGCCCCTGTGAGATAATTTGTCATAAAATGTCGGTCACCGGTGTTGTGTAAAAGGTCTGGCACTAAGTTCTGTGGTACCCAATGGGCGCTATGACCGTCCTCGCGGGGAGGGCCCATTCGGCGTCCCGGCTGTGCGAGATAGATCGTACAAATCTTTTCAGCCTTCAGACCATATTCTGGCATGTCGACAAATTTGCGAAAAACGCCAATCCGGCGGGGCTTGCTGAGGGACCAGCCGGTTTCCTCAAGAACTTCGCGGTGGAGCGCGCGGATCGAGGACTCACCAGGATCAATGCCACCTCCGGGGAGTTGAAACTCCCAAAACGGATCCGCTTGATAGGTGAGCAAAATCATGCCACGATATGGCAAGATAACATAGACACCCGGGCGTCTGGTATATTGTTTGTTGCGCTCTGGTATGGCCCCGAAACGTCTGATCATGCGCTACCCCCCCTTGGACCTTTAGTGGAACTGACTATATAGAGGTCGGTATGCCAACAGATAGGCCGCAAGGAAACCCTTATGACGCTCGCAACCAAAACAGCTTGGGATGATACGGTCTTGCCGTTTCAACTTGATAAAGCAGACATTAGAGGCCGGGTGTCACGCCTTGATGGCGTATTGGCAGGCATTCTTGGACAACATAATTATCCCGCACAGGTTGAGGCGCTGGTTGCCGAAATGGCCGTTCTAACGGCGCTGATCGGTGAGAGTATGAAACAAAAATGGAAACTGTCGCTACAGGTTCAGTCCAAGGGCCCCGTGCGCATGATTGCGACCGATTATTATGGGCCCAGTGAAAGTGGCGATCCGGCGCGTATTCGGGCCTATGCCAGCTTTGATCAAGAGCGGATGAGTGAGGGTGATCCGTATTCTCAGGTTGGTGAGGGATATTTTGCCATTCTGATTGATCAAGGGCAGGGCATGACCCCTTATCAAGGTATTTCGCCGCTGACTGGTGCATCAATTTCCAGTAGCGCCGAGACGTATTTTGCCCAATCTGAGCAATTGCCTACCCGGTTCCATCTGAATTTGGGGAAATCCACTGAAAGTGGTGGCGCAGAGCATTGGCGTGCTGGGGGTATAATGCTGCAGCATATGCCAAAAGCTTCACCATTTGTCGCTGCTGAAACCGAAGGGGGGTCTGGACAAGGTGGCTTGTTGGCGGCAGCGGATATTGTCAGTGGCGATAGCAGTGAAAACTGGGCTCGGGTCAATATGTTGCTTGATACGGTGGAAGAGATCGAATTGGTGGGGCCCAGCCTTGCGCCAACAGATTTGTTATACCGCCTGTTTCATGAGGAAAAACCAAGGGTTTTTGACCCCCAAACAGTGCGGTTCGGCTGTAGTTGTTCAGAGGAAAGGGTACGTCAAAGCCTTTCGATTTATTCGGCCAAGGACATTATCACCATGACCACTGATCAGGGACGGGTGACCGCTGATTGTCAGTTTTGCGGTGCTAATTATGATTTGGACCCGAAAACGGTGGGATTTGAGGCAATGGATGGCGCATGATCCGCTTGCGGTTTTTCATGCGGCCGTACAGGCCTCCGGTGCTACGTCCTCTGATTTTGATCTAAACCCAGACGTGGTGTTGCCACTGGGTCGGGTTTTGCGTCCGGCTGCGGTCCTTGTGGTGTATAAGATGCTGGCCGGACAGCCGCATCTGGTGTTGACCAAACGGTCTTCGGCGCTGAAACATCATCCCGGGCAGATCGCTTTTCCGGGAGGCAAACGGGATGATGCAGATACAGATATTTCCATCACGGCGCTGCGTGAAGCGCACGAAGAGATCGGACTTGCACCAAACGAGGTGGAGGTTTTAGGTCAACTGCCCAGCCATGAGACGGTCACGGGGTTTGCTGTAACCCCGGTTTTGGGGCGTATGACTTGTGATTTCGAACCCAAGGCTGAACAAGGCGAGGTGTCTGAGGTGTTTTCAGTGCCCTTACAGCATGTCATGAATCCGCAGAATTTTGTGATCCAATCGCGGCGCTGGCGTGGAAACAAGCGCCACTATTATACGGTGCCTTACGGTCCATATTATATATGGGGAGCAACAGCGTGTATTTTACGGCGGATGATAGGTTAATGCGGTTAAGCGCCCCTTGGGTTGAAAACGCGGCAACGCAGGCGATTTTTGCCGCGCTGACAGCTGCGGGCCAGAAGGTCTATTTTGTGGGCGGCTGTGTCCGAAACGGGCTGCTAGGGCTACCGGTAACCGACATCGATTTGGCCACTGATGCGGTGCCGCAAACTGTTTTATCGCTGTGCCAAGGCGCTGGGCTGAAGGGTATTCCGACAGGGATCGATCATGGGACAGTGACGGTGGTCTCGCAGGGACAGCCCCATGAGATCACAACGTTCCGCCGTGATATCGCCACCGACGGACGCCGCGCGGTTGTGGCTTTTTCAAATGATATCGTCGAGGACGCACGCCGGCGTGATTTCACGATGAACGCACTTTACGCCACACCACAGGGTATCGTGGTTGATCCTCTGGGCGGTTTGACAGATTTAAAGGCACGAAGGCTTCGGTTTATCGAAGACGCGTCCCGGCGCATTCAAGAAGATTTTCTGCGCAGTCTGCGGTTTTTTCGATTTTCTGCAATGTATAGTGACCCCGAGGTCGGGTTTGACCCAACCGCACTGGCAGCAATTGCCGCCAATCTTGAGGGTCTTTCCAGCCTGTCGGGTGAACGGGTCGGCAGTGAAATGAAAAAGCTACTTGCCGCGCCCGATCCGGCTCCCGCTTTGGCTGGTATGCGCGCGACCGGGGTTTTGCTGAAATTGTTACCAGCAGCCGATGACCGCGCGCTGGCCCCGCTTGTCCATCTCGAGGTTGCGCAGGGCGTGCGCGCTGATCCAATCCGGCGTTTGGCGGCGCTGACCACAGGCCAAGAGGTCATTATGGCACTGCGTTTGAGCAAAGCTGAGGCGCGGCGACACGCACAGATTGGTGCTGCGTTGGGCAACATGCAGGGTCCGGCTGAACTGGCGTATCGTGGGGGTGCTGCCTTTGCTTTGGATGTATGTTTACTGCGTGCCGCGTTGTTTGAGACACATTTTGATGCCACCAGCCATACCCTGATTGCGCGTGGAGCTGCGGTGGTTTGCCCTGTCAAAAGTGCGGATCTTTTGCCTTTTGTGCAGGGTGCCGCACTTGGGCAGGCGTTAAGAAAATGCGAGGCGCGCTGGATCGCATCAGACTTTCAACTGACCCGTGCGGCGTTGTTGAGATCAGCTGTGTGAACCCGCGATGTCTGTCATGAAGTGCCATTTTAAGGTCAGACCATGCCCTTCATAATGTCTGTCGATAGTTTTGTTGCCCTAATCGGTCTGACCATAGCCACTGCGATCACCCCTGGGCCAAACAATGCCATGGTGGCCGCCTCTGGGGCACATTTTGGGTATCGCCGCACGCTTCCTCATATTCTGGGCATATCTCTGGGCTTTGGGTTTATGATATTTTGCGTTGGGATTTTTTTGGGCGAGATCTTTCAGCAAAGCAAGCTATTGCGCGAGATACTGCGCTGGGCGGGTGTTGGTCTGCTGATCTATGTGGCATGGCGCACCGCTACCGCACACCAGATCGGATCGCAAGATGCCGGGCGGCAGCCGTTCACTTTTTTGCAGGCGGCCGCAATCCAATGGCTCAACCCAAAAGGCTGGGCCATGTCCATTGCGGTCACTTCGCAGTTCATCATCATCGAATTTCCTGCGCATAGCGCGGTAATAATCGGGTTGGTCTTCAGCCTTGTGGGGGTTTGCACAGCCTCAAGCTGGACAGTGCTGGGTCAGGCCATTGGGCGCTTGCTGCAGACCCCGTTGCGGCTAATCTGGTTTAACCGGATTATGGGATTTTTGATCTTGAGCTGTGTGGTGTTTTTATTTCAAGAATAATCAGATCCATAAAGCGAAAGTCTCTGTTTTCAGTTGCCTGCGCCTTGCAACTCCTAGAATAAAACGCTCACTGTTATAAGACAAACTACGTAGCTTTCATTTGCCCGAGTATCTCATGTTTCGCTTTTTTGAAAATCTGGTCGATCCCTATTGCGCGTATCCGCAAACTGACACGCCGCCGACCAAGTTGTGGCCGTTTATGCGCGCCTATTCCCAGCCCTTCAAACAGGTTTTTGTCTGGGCGGCGGTGACGTCGATTATCGTGGCTTTGGTCGAAATCGGGTTGATTTATTACATGGGGTGGGTGGTCGATGCTTTGTCAGGTGATCCGGCGCAGGTCTGGCAGAACCATGGCGCATTTTTAATCGCTTTGGCGTTGTTTATTCTTGTGTTGCGCCCGGGGCTGCATGTGGTGAATGTGCTGTTAATGAACAATACTATACTGCCCAACTATGGTACATTGTTTCGGTGGCGGGCACACCGCCATGTGTTGCGTCAATCGGTGGGTTGGTTCGAGAATGATTTTGCCGGGCGGATCGCCAACCGGATTATGCAGACCCCGCCGGCGGCTGGCGAGGCGGTGTTTCAGGTGTTTGACGCCATTACATTTTCACTGGCTTATCTGTTGGGGGCTTGGGTGTTGCTGGCGCAGGCTGATCTGCGCTTGTCGGTGCCGCTGCTGGGGTGGTTTTTGCTCTATGGGGTGCTGATCCGTTGGACGATCAAACGTGTTGGGCCTGCCTCCAAGGCGTCATCGGATGCGCGCTCGACCGTGACGGGGCGGGTGGTGGATGCCTATACCAATATTCATTCGGTGAAAATGTTTGCCCAAGGCAATGAAGAACTGGGTTATGCCAAGACGGCGATTGAGGCCACGCGCCAGACCTTTCAGGTTGAGATGCGCATTTCAACATTGATGGAAATCGGGCTTGTGGTGCTGAACGGGCTGTTGATCGTGGGCGTGGTTGGATGGGCTTTTGCTCTGTGGATGCAGGGGGAGGCCAGCATTGGGGTGGTGGCGGCGGCAACTGCCTTGACCCTGCGGTTGAACGCGATGACCGGTTGGATCATGTGGGCGCTGTCGTCATTTTTTCGGCAATTGGGCGTGGTTTCAGAAGGTATGGAGACCATTTCAAAGCCGATTGAGATGGTTGATATAGCAGGGGCGCAACCGCTCACCATCACCGAAGGCAAGATCGAAGTGCAGGGCTTGTCGCATCATTATGGCCGTCAAAGTGGCGGGCTTAGCGATGTGTCTTTCACTATCCAACCTGGTGAAAAAATCGGTCTGGTTGGGCGCTCTGGGGCGGGAAAGTCGACATTGTTGAAATTGTTGCTGCGGTTTTATGACATTGAGACCGGGCAAATTATGATTGATGGGCAAAGCGTGTCTGATGTCACCCAAGACAGCTTGCGGGGCCAGATCGGCATGGTTCAGCAAGAGGGCGCTTTGCTGCATCGGTCGATCCGCGACAATATTCTATATGGCTGCGCAGATGCCGGTGATCCAGCGATGATCCAGGCCGCGCGTCAGGCCAAAGCCCAAGAGTTTATTCTGAACCTCCAAGATCTCGAAGGGCGCTCAGGCTATGATGCCCATGTGGGCGAGCGCGGGGTGAAATTGTCAGGCGGCGAGCGTCAGCGCATCAGTCTGGCGCGGGTGGTTTTGAAAAATGCCCCAATCCTGCTGCTTGATGAGGCGACCAGCGCCTTGGACAGCGAGGTTGAGGCGGCCATTCAACAGACGCTTTACCAGATGATGACTGGAAAAACCGTGATTGCAATTGCCCACCGTCTGTCAACCATCGCGCAAATGGATCGCATATTGGTGATGGAACAGGGCAGAATTGTCGAAGATGGCACCCATGCAGATCTTTTGGCAAAACGGGGTCTTTATGCAGGATTTTGGAACCGTCAATCTGGCGGGTTTATCGATATAGACCTCGATAAATAACTAGAGTCCCATATTTAAACTGGTGGGGGTTTGATTGAATATTTGTGGCAATTCCCCC
>DDEJ01000059.1:897-3066 GCA_002336405.1 Rhodobacteraceae bacterium UBA1957 | reverse complement strand
GGCATGACAATTGTCGGCAAAGACTTTCGCGATGGTATTTTGTTTGTGCCAGAAGTTCTGCTAGCCGCAAACGCGATGAAGGGTGGCATGCGCATCCTAAAACCGCTGTTGGCGGAAACTGGCGCACCACGCGTGGGCAAGATGGTTATTGGAACTGTCAAAGGCGACATCCATGACATTGGCAAAAATCTTGTATCAATGATGATGGAAGGCGCCGGGTTTGAGGTGGTTGATTTGGGTATCAACAATCCGGTTGAAAATTATCTAGAGGCCATTGCCACCGAAGAACCCGATATTCTGGGCATGTCTGCGCTGCTGACCACCACAATGCCCTATATGAAAGTCGTGATAGACACATTGATTGAAAAGGGAATTCGGGATGATTACGTCGTCCTTGTGGGCGGTGCGCCACTTAATGAAGAGTTTGGGAAAGCGATTGGCGCCGATGCCTATTGCCGCGATGCCGCCGTTGCGGTGGACACTGCGAAAGAATATATGGCGCGCAAGCATAATTTGATGGCCGCCAGCTAACCGTCTGCGCGCCGCACCAGTGTTAAGAGCCGTTAACGCAGGCAGTCAGTTGGCCGAACAACGAGCCGCTCTATGTGCTGTCGCCGCACCTTAAGTTCAGGTCAACAGCTGCCTCTCGAGGTCGCCGATACAGACTGAGTGTTGTTGATTGCTTGTGGTGCACTGGCACGTGAAACCCTTGCCATTACAAAGGGTCACGGTTGGCCCCATATGGACCTGACCTGCCTGCCGGCACTGTTGCACAACTCGCCTGATAAAATCACCGTTACCGTATGTGCTTGGGTGACAAAACACCGAGACAGCCATCAAAACATCTTTGTTGTTTACGCCGATTGCGGCACTGGTGGCCGGTTACAGACCACCTGCGATGATATGGGTGTCAAGATGATTGCCAGTCCACATTGTTATTCGTTTTACGAAGGCAACGACCGCTTTTGCGATGAGTATGCAAATGAAACAAACACCTTTTACCTGACAGATTTTCTGGTCAGACAACTCGATACATTTGTCTGGAAACCTATGGGATGAGATCGCCACCCCGAACTGCGCCACATTTATTTTGAGCATGACACCAAACTGACCTATCAGGCGCAAACCGATGATCCGGCCTTGACCGAAAAAGCCAAAGACTGCGCCAGACGAACGGGCCTTGCATTTGAAAGGCGTTATGCTGGCTATGGTGGTCTTGAGGTCGCCCTGCGCAATCAGTCGCCTTGAGCGTTCGGCGCTTCGGCCACGCTGTGGATCCGCTCTACCATTGCGCGCACACCATTAGAGCGCTGTGCCGACAAATGATCATTAAGCCCCAAGCGGGCCAACTCTGACAGCGCATCAACGCCTGCGACCTCTTTCAGCGTCAGGCCGTTGTATAAAGCTTGCAACACCGCGATCAGGCCACTGACAATCATCGCATCGCTATCGCCTTCGAACGAGAATTTGCCCGCGTCAATTTTCGGAAACAACCAGACCTGCGAGGCACAGCCCTCGACCTTAGTCGAAGGCACCCGGAGCGCGTCATCAAAAGTTGGCAAAGACTTGCCCTGTTCGATGACATAGCGATACCGCTCTTCCCAATCCTCAAGAAACTCGAAGTCCGCCACGATGTCTTCAAAGGCTGCGCTTGCCATGTGTTTACCCCATTACCGTCCCCTGTGAACTAGGTCGTTAGACTGAAAACGTCCAGTAGTAGCTTGAGGGTTTCCAACATTTGCGCAATGAGGTAGCCGTTGTAAACAGCTAAACGGAGGCTTTCATGAAATCTTTTATTTTTCTCCTACTTGCGACCTCGCTGCTGACAACGGGCTGCGAATCAACCCGTGATTCGAAAGCGAATCCATTGAACTGGTTTGGGGGATCAAAAAAGGAAGTAAAAAAGAATGACGCTGAAGGCGCATTAATCCCCAAGAAAAAGCTCGCGATGTTTCGGATGAAAAAAGACGCTGTTTATCTGGGTCAGCCAATCGATAAACTCTCAACCTTGGTGGTGGATGAAGTGCCGGGTGGGCTGCTTATTCAGGTGACTGGCATGGCGCAAAAAACCGGTTTCTATAATGGCCAATTAATCCCTTTGGACAGTGCAGATCCCACTGTGCGGGACTATAGGTTTGATATAATCCAACCAGCCGATACGGCGGGGGG
>DDEJ01000059.1:0-583 GCA_002336405.1 Rhodobacteraceae bacterium UBA1957 | reverse complement strand
CCAGCCGATACGGCGGGCGGATCCCCCGCCTCAAGAACCCTGAGCGTTGCAGTATATCTGACAGATCAAGACCTAGAGGCGATTAGAGTGATCCGCGTGCGTGGTGCAAATAACACGCTAACAAAACGGCGATAAACGTCGTTTACAGCTCAATAATGCGGATATTGAAACCTTCGGCAGCCAGCCCAATTTGACCTTCGCACAGCCGCAGCGCGTCCTCGCCAAAAACCTCCCGTCGCCAACCGGTCATAGCGGCAACATCATACTGCCCAGCAGCAATCGCATCCAGATCAGCGCTGCTTGCAATCAGTTTTGAGGCCACCCCCGAATCAGATGTTTTACTTTTCAGTAGCACGCGCAGTAAATCTGACAGCGCTGGATTAACGTGCAGTTTCTCGCGTCCTAAATCAGGTTCGGGCAAAAGCGCTTGCGGGCAATCCAGCCCCAGTTGAACAGCCGCTAAAATACCTTGGGCAATATCGCCCTTGCGCGCCTCGCGCATCAAGAGCCGCGACCTATTTAAATCACTTAAATCCTTTGGTTTGGTCGATGAAAGCTCAACAATCGCATCATCTTTGTAAAC
>DDEJ01000014.1:25925-34961 GCA_002336405.1 Rhodobacteraceae bacterium UBA1957 | reverse complement strand
GCCAAGCCTGCAGCCAACGCTTGGATTAGAAAAAGAGCCCTTGACGGCCAGTACATCACCGCCTTTCTACGCCCCGGTCATGGCTGAACGCCTGCATTGCAACAGCGCGTTAGCGCCCCCAATAAACTGACCTTGGGCGCGCGCCGTACGGGCGCGATTACCGCGGCTAATTGTTGACCTTCAGGCATAACTGAGAGTAGTCTTAACTTGGGGGACTTATTAAATGTGTCAAATGTTTGCGGGTCAAGATCAAGATCGCTATGAGTCAGTAACGCGCCGTTTACGGCTGAACGGTCAGAGCACATCAATCCGGCTAGAGCGTTCTTTTTGGAATATTGTGGATCAAATTGCAGCGGAAGAACAACTCAGCACCCCGGCTTTTATCTCGAAATTACACGCGGAAGTCCTTGAAATTCATGGTGAAGCACTGAATTTCACCTCACTGCTGCGCTGCGCCTGCACGATACATCTTGGGGAATATGAAAAAAACGCCCCAGCCAGTAAAACCGCGGCCGAATAAAATCACGCGGTAGTATAAGAGTACTACCAAAGCCACCAGGTACCGACATACGCTCACTATTACTGTAAGTTATAGGAGGCAAGTATTGGCAAAATTGATACACTCAATGATTCGCGTGCTCGACGAGACGCGTTCCGTTGCCTTTTACCAAAATGCATTTGGGTTAGAGATTGCAGACAGGCTGGATTTCGACGGCTTTACTCTGATTTATTTGGCTAATGGTGAGACAGACTTTGAACTAGAGTTAACAGTCAACAAAAGCCAGGACGGGGCCTACAATCTTGGCAATGGCTATGGCCATATTGCCGTTGTGGTCGACGATGTCGCCGCAGAACACGCAAGATTTGAAGCCGAGGGCCTCGCACCTCGCAAACTGGTGGATTTTAAGAACAATGGCGTCGTAATCGCCAAGTTTTTCTTCATAGCCGACCCAGATGGGTACGAAATTGAAGTTTTGCAGCGCCAAGGACGCTTCAAATAATTAAGGGGGGAAAACCCCACATGTTTCGATAGGGAGGAATTTATGACCAAGGAAACTAACTCAACAACCTTAACCCGCAGGGCCCTTTTGAGCCGAGCTGCCTCTGCCGGATCTCTGGCAGTGATTGGTGGCGGCTTTATGGCCGCACCAAACGCTTCATGGGCACTCACGGTTAATGTTATCTCCAGCCACCAAATGGCCACTGTCTTTCAAATGGCTCGGGATATTTATCCCCATGACCAGATTGGCGACGAATATTATGTCATTGCGGTTAAGGGCTATGACAATGATGGGGCCAAAGACATGATCGCCGAAGGCGTCGCGGCATTGGATGCCTCGGCTCAGGCAGCGGGCTTTGCCGATTATGTCAGTGTCGGCTGGGAATCTGATCGCGTCAAACTGTTGACGGCGATGGAAGACACTGGATTTTTCCAAACCATCCGAGGCGGGCTGGTGACAGGACTTTACAACCAAAAAGCGGTTTGGCCGATCTTTGGTTATGAAGGCGAGTCCTTTTCTCAGGGCGGTTATCTCGACCGCGGCTTTGATGACATCAACTGGTTGTAAGGGAGGATAATCCAATGGTCGCGAAATTTGATTTAAACGACGATAACGTCGTAGTGGTTATCGGCACTGGCGCCGGTGGCGGCGTGCTGTCTAATGAACTGGCGCAAAAGGGCGTCAAAGTTGTGGCACTAGAGGCCGGTGGTCGTTATCTGCCAGAAGATTACGTCAATGATGAATGGGAAAGTTTTGGTCAGCTGGCCTGGACCGACCCACGCACCACATCGGGCGACTGGCGGGTCTCGCGGGACTTCTCAGGTCTGCCCGCATGGATCGTTAAGGCCGTTGGCGGGGCTACAACACACTGGGCAGGCGCATCCTTGCGCATTCAAGAACATGAATTCAAAACCCAGACCCATTACGGCAATGTCGAAGGCGCGAGCCTTTTGGATTGGCCGATCACTCTGGCAGACTTAGAGCCCTATTATGACAAGGCGGAGAAAAAGCTTGGGGTAACCCGCACCAACGGCATTCCCGGCCTGCCTGGAAACAACAACTATAAAGTTTTTGAAGCTGGCGCCAAAAAGCTGGGCTATAAAGAGGTGCACACCGGCCGGATGGCAATCAACCCGGTCGATCATGATGACCGCATGGCCTGCCAGCAGACCGGATTTTGTTTTCAGGGATGTAAATGGGGCGCAAAATGGTCGGCCGCCTACACCGATATTCCCCGCGGTGAGGCCACTGGAAATCTAGAGGTGCGCGAGCACGCCCATGTGGCGCGAATTCTTCACAATGACCAAGGCAAAGTCACTGGTGTTGAATATTTCGACAAGGACGGCGCCCTTCAGATGCAGAAGGCGCGTGTTGTTTGCGTTGCAGGCAATTCACTTGAGAGTCCACGCATGTTGCTGAACTCAGCCTCTTCAATGTTCCCAGATGGCCTGGCAAACTCATCAGGCATGGTGGGTAAAAACTATATGCGCCATATGACCGGATCGGTCTATGCGTCGTTTGACAAACCCGTCCGTATGTGGCGCGGCACGACAATGGCAGGCATTATCCAAGATGAGGCCCGTCATGACCCAAGCCGAGGCTTTGTTGGTGGGTATGAGTTGGAAACGCTGGGCTTAGGTGTTCCGTTCATGGCAGCGTTTCTTGATCCCGGTGCTTGGGGACGGTCGTTCACATCTGCAATGGACAGCTATGAAAACATGGCCGGTATGTGGATTGTTGGCGAAGATATGCCGCAAGAAAGCAATCGCGTCACGTTGAACGATGCTGTGAAAGATAAATGGGGTCTGCCAGTGGCTAACGTGCATTTCACCGATCATCCCAACGACATCGCAATGCGCGACCACGCCTATCGGCAGGGCAAGGCGGTCTATGAAGCCGTAGGCGCAACCCGTACCTTCCCAACACCGCCCTATCCATCAACGCATAACCTGGGCACCAACAGGATGTCGGCAAAAGCACAGGACGGCGTTGTGAACAAATGGGGCCAAAGTCACGATATCGACAATCTGTTTATCTCTGATGGATCCCAGTTCACGACCGGGGCGGCCGAAAACCCCACCCTGACCATTGTCTCGCTGGCCATTCGACAAGCAGACCGAATTGCAAGTGAAATGACCCGCAAAGCGCTTTGAGCAAAAGCGTCTTTAAAAGCCAAAAAAGGGGGTCGCTTTTGGCGGCCCCTTTTGCTTTTCTCGTTTGGCCCTGTGTGACTGTGCACATACGGTTAAACCGTTGCTCATAAAGCCACGCTTTGAGAATTCTCCAAACAGTCTCAGAACGCCACCGCAAGGCGGGGTAAACCTCACCACCTTTCTTAAGACAGGTTAGCTATGTGTTATATTTAGTTAAAATTTGTTTTTGAAATTCAACATCACCAGTGCGGGTCAGGCTATTAATCAAAATGCTCAAACCCATAAATTGTCGACGGCAGACAGCTGATGCACTTTATAATGATCGCATGTTTGAATTAATTTCGATCCAAAAGGCTGGAACCTCTGTTCGTCTTTTAGCTGTCCAATAGATGTATCACACGCGAAAAAATTACATCAAAGTCTGCTATGCCCTATTTCTCATGCCACCCGATACTGCCGCAATATGGGAATGTTGAGAACAGAGCTCACCAAGCAATAAGCGACAATTACAACCGTTTTATGGGTCTTTCACAGCACCTGCCCCGCCTCAAAAGATGGTTAAGCCCTGATCATCAGTACCAAGGTCAGCAGGGCCAGTTTCACAAGCATCCAGCGTATCATTCATCTGTCATATTTAAAAAAACCAAACACAATTATGAGGAATCAACGCGCAGAAGCAGAACAGAAACTTAAAATACAAGAGTAATTAGATAAATACTTTAGATTATAAATTATAATATAAAGTAATATTTAATCTACTAATTATAAACAAATACAGTCATTATTTCACTCTCCTTATAGGTGTAAGTAATAATTTTTTATCTATTCTAAGGGTAATCCATATCTGTGGGATAATATTCTTAGGGGGTGCCGTCATGACGGCTGTTATAGATCAAATTTCTAGTCGTAAAAAGTTTCTTCACTACATTTTTAATAATAATTATATCAATCTAAAAATGATCAGATGCCCGACAGGGGCGCTGTTAAAATTAACATTGCAGATATGTGGGGCATGTATCGTCTTTTCAGGCTGTTCAGAAAATGGTCCGGTCATTGCACATATACCAGAAATCACGCCAGCACCCGGCGACAGCCCTAGCAATACAATTGCCGACGGCTACAGCGACGAATATGCCACGCAATATGGGCTCGTCTTAATCAAGGCAGTAACATTAAACAACCAAGGATACACAGGAAAAGGCGTCCGGGTGGCGGTGGTCGATACCGGGATCGACCACGCACACTCTGAATTTAAAGGGCGGCAAATTTTGGGCACTAATTTTGGCAATGACGCCCGTGGCATTGGTTACGACAGCGATGGGCACGGCACACATGTGGCTTCTATAATTGGCGCAAACCGCAACGCGTTTGGTATGCGTGGCGTCGCATACGATGTTAGCCTTTACGACTATCGTGTGGGCCCAAATAACAGTGAGGGTTATCTTCCTGGACTGGCCTCTGACCGACAGGTTTCCACCGTATTTCGCCAGGCAATCACTGACAATATTAACATTATCAACAACAGCTGGGGCAGCGAAACATTAGTGACAAGCCTCACAGCTAATCAGGTAAACCTATACTATAAAAATAGCATCGCTGCAGCACAAGCGGCACAGAAAAACGGCACATTATTTGTTTTCGCAGCTGGCAACGAACGCCAAAACCAGGTGGATATTTGGGCCGGCTTGCCCTATCATGCTCCCGAACTTGCAGGCAGTTGGCTCATAGTTGTCGCGATCAACGACACTAACACAGAAGCGTATTACACCAATCGATGCGGGGTTGCCCAAGCATTCTGTGTCACCGCACCCGGCAGCTCGGTAAAAGCCGCAATGGCCAACACAGGCAACAAGCATATTACCTATAGCGGAACCTCAATGGCGACGCCGCATGTCTCCGGCATAGCCGCTGTTTTAATGCAGAAATTTCCAAGCTTAAGTGCCAGCGCCATTGCCACAAGAATAAAGCAAACCGCATCTGTTGCAGATTTAATCGGCAAAAACGGCGAAACCATCGAAACCCATGGAATGCAGGTCATGCGCGCGATCTTTGGCCATGGTCTGATCAATCAAACTCAGGCCAGTGCCCAAATTGGCACTCTCACCATCGCCACCGGTAAAAATTTCTTTGACGGGGGCTCTGGAATTGATATCACCCAGCACAGGCTTCGGTTGCCTAAAGGCCTGCCATCCGCCGTAACACGTCAGATATTATCAGACAGCTTCATCGCTTTTGATAGTTTTGACGGGGCCAATTTTGAAGTTCGCGGCGATGAGATCTTTCCACAATCAAATGCATCAGAACCACGCCGGGTACTGGGATATGGCAACCATAAAAGCCAAAGTTCGAAACGGAGCTCCCAAGATGATATCATCGGCTCAGTCGCTTTCGGCCAGAACAATGAAAACCGGCTGAGCCTAACAGAAGAGACTATTGGCAACACGTTGGTTGGGCGAGATTTTTGGGATGAAAAGGCAGGATTGATTGGGCAGCCAGACTTGTTCGATAATACCAGCACCCATCAATTCAAACTTAAAGCACAGATTTCGAGGCAATTGTCTTTTGAAACGTTTTTCCAACTAATCAACCAGACGGATGGCTCCGATCCCGGCCATGGCGCAACCCTTTTAATACAAGCGACACCACATCTAAAACTGCACGCAACCGTTTCCCGATGGGCACTACCGCTCAAATTAATCACCACGGGTTCGGGCAATGTCATCGCTCCCGATCTCAGCACCACCGTCAGTTTTGGATTGCGGCACCAGTACACAGATAATATCGAGATTTTCGCAAATATGGCACAATTTAATCTTGCTGACGTACATTCCACACCTCAGTCGTTTGGTCTAACCTCCGCAGTCTACAGAAGCCACACACTGGGTGTGGAACTGTCAGCCCACGATGGACACCGCCTGAGCATGGGCATATCTGACACCGGATCAATGGTTGCAGGCGATCTCACCTTGATGGCCGCAACAAGCCGCAGTACCGATGGCACGGTGCATTACGCCGAGAAAAGCTATAGTGGCTTCAGATCTTCCAGTTACTTGGAGAATATGGTCTTTTTTATGAGCGCAACCGTACCCGTTAAACAGACAGGAAACAGCCAGTTATCTCTGGATATCAGCCTGCAATCAGGGTTTGATCGACAGGGTGCACCAACACAATTGGGCTTTAAAATGTCCTATGTATTTTGACAAAAAACCAGCTCTCCACAGCATCTTTTGGCCACGCATTACGCCAGCACGGGACCAAGAGATCTGATCCCGCATAGCTGCTGACACCGTTTAAATGAAAGCCGGCACCCCCTTTACTTTTTAACTGTGTCAGCGGTTCTATACCCATGGCCCTTGACTATTTGGCCTGTTCAAACCAAATCAAAGGCTGCACTTTTGCAAATGGCAGTCATGGGTCCCAACACTGCAACCGATTAAAAGAGATTTTCGAAATGCTGGAGTGGCAGATCATATGCTAAAACACGAACGCGCCAGTTTTGTGATGCAACGGCTCGAGCAGCTTTACCCCAACACGCCGGTGCCCCTGAATCACAACAATATTTTTGAGTTATTGGTGGCTGTTTTACTCAGCGCGCAATGCACCGATGAGCGCGTCAATCAGGTCACACCGGCTTTATTTGTATTAGCCGATAACGCCACAGAGATGCAGCATGTACCGCAAGAGGTCATTTATAAAATAGTCCGCCCTTGCGGTCTTGCGCCTCAGAAATCAAAGGCCATATCAACCCTGTCGACTATATTGGTCGAACAATACGGCGGCGATGTGCCCAAAAACCTTGCCGCTTTGGAAACCCTGCCTGGTGTGGGCCATAAAACTGCGAGCGTAGTGATGTCTCAGGGTTTTGGCCAACCCGCCTTTCCTGTGGATACGCATATCCACCGCCTTGCGCAACGCTGGGGCTTGACCAAGGGCAAAAATGTCGTCCAGACCGAGCGCGATCTAAAAAAAGCCTTTCCCAAAGACGCTTGGAACAAACTACATTTGCAGATTATTTTCTATGGCCGCGAATTTTGCTCAGCGCGTGGGTGTGACGGTCGTGTCTGCGAGATCTGCACCACCTGCTATCCCAACCGCAAGACACCTTTCAAAGCCCGCAAACCTTAAAAACGCCGCCTGCACTCTACCACCCACGGCCCCATGGCGGTCAGGCGGCCTCTGTCAGAATATCATCCAGCACCGCAAGGATCATATCGATGTCATCGGCACCAATCGTCAACGGTGGACGAATTTTCAAAATATTATCTTTCGGACCTTCGCTGCCCAACAAAATGCGGTGTGCACGCATGCGGTTTTTGATATAGCTGGCCAGGGCCGTCGCCTCGACTTTGCTGACCTTATCGGTCACAAGTTCCAGCCCGATGAACAACCCCATACCGCGTACATCGCCGATAAACATATGTTTGTCTTGCAGACAGCGCAGGCCCGACAGCAACCGCGAACCCATGATCTGCGCATTGTTTTGCAGTCCCTCGTCATCGACAATATCCAGAACCTCTTTACCAATCCGGCACGATAGTACGGAGCCACCAAAGGTTGAAAAAAATTCTGGGCCCTTGGCAAAACTATCAGCTATTGCACGGGTCGTGACAACAACACCGATGGGGTGCCCATTGCCGATGGGTTTGCCCAAAACCACCACGTCAGGCACCACATCTTGATGCTCAAACCCAAAGTAGTGATCGCCGAGACGCCCAAGGCCCGTTTGAACCTCATCCGCGATGCAGACCCCGCCTGCCGCGCGAATTTTGTCGTAGACTGCGCGCAAATAGCCCTTGGGCGGAATGATCTGCCCACCCACAGAAGGAAATGTTTCGGCAATGAAGCCCCCCAACGGGATACCTTTGGCCACAAGCCGCGCGATGGCATGATCAACCTGATCTGCATAGTTTTGCGCCCGCTGTGCATCGTCACGCCCAAACCGGCCGCGATAGTCGTCAGCCACATCTACCAATTCCACCCAATCGACCTGCCCGATGCCTCCGGGGGCATTAAACTTATATGCTGATATCTCAATCGCTCCAGTGGTATTGCCATGATACCCATGATCCGGTGTGACAATGCCTTTGCCAGATGTATGCGACCGTGCAAGCCTCAGCGCCAATTCGTTGGCTTCACTGCCCGAGTTGACAAAGTAACACACCTCAAAGCCGGCTGGGAATTTAGACAGAATTTTCTTGGCAAACGCCGTGCGTGCGGGGTGCAGGTATCGGGTATTGGAATTCATCCGCTGCAATTGATCAGCTGCAACCGCCTGAATGCGCGGGTGGGCGTGACCGACATGGGGGACATTGTTATAAGCGTCAAGATAAGGCCGCCCCCATTCATCAAACAAATGATGTTTCCAGCCGCGTAGAAACATAACAGGTTCCGTGTAACTTAGCGCGAGATTATCCCCAAATTGTGCCTGCCTATCAGCCAGAACCTGGGCCTTATCAGTTGGCGTATAGGCCGTTTTATCATCCGGCAAATTAAGAAGAGCAGCGGGGTTTGGGCAAAGCCGTGTCCAGAAGTGTCGCGCATCTGGATCGGCAACTCCCGGCCAATCATCATCAATTCCGTCAATTGTTAGTGCCAGTTGAAAATGCAGGTGCGGCGCCCAGCCACCATTTTGGGTGATATCGCCCAAACGGCAAAAGGCCTCACCAGTTTGTACCAATTGCCCGATCGACAGCTTTTCGTGGACCTCGGGATTGAGGTGACCGTAAAGCGTATAAAACGTTTCACCTTCCGGCGTGTCATGCGCCAGAATAACCACCCCGCCGTAATCAAGCGGCGCAGTACGGTTTTCAACAACATGCACCCGCCCCGTAACGGGCGCATGCACCCAGTCTCCCTGCGCCGCGAAGATATCAATACCAAGA
>DDEJ01000014.1:21393-25646 GCA_002336405.1 Rhodobacteraceae bacterium UBA1957 | reverse complement strand
CACTGGCAAACCACAGGCCACGCGCAGACGCGCGTTTAAAAGGCCCGGATGCAGCTTGTTATTCTCAAGAAATTGCCAAGCAGGCGCTTGCGAAATAACCACATATGGATCATCGGGATGCGCCTGAGCCATCAGCGTTGAATTGACCACACTGACGGCAAGACGCATCTGCAACAACGGCCACAACGCATCAAGCTCTGCCGACGCGAGCGGGTTTTCTGCGTGATACCCCGCGACAAGTGCTTCAAGCGCCTCTGCAGGATCTGACCGGTCCAGCACCACATAAGCCGCAGCAATCGCCAGATCACAAATCCGCGGTGCCATGCACATGTCGCCCAGATCAATCAAACCGGTAATACGGCGCGGGGCGCAGACCTCATCCGACACTAATATATTGTAATCATTTATATCATTATGGACTGCTTGAATTGGGAGATTTTGCAACTGTTCCAAGATCACGCTGAAATCCATCACGATTTTTTGCAAGAGCCGCCGTCTGCCAGGGTCAGAAATAACCACGAGCTCTGGCTTGATCCACAGCGCCCGCATCAGGTTCCATTTAAAGTCCCGCTCAAGCGCTGGGTGACAAAAGGTTTCAAACACACGGTCAGTCGCGCCAATGGCCCGGCCAAGATCATTATCCAATGCTTGGGTTTTCGGCCCGCTCTGGGCATAGTTCCGCCCCGGCAAGCGGGTCAAAAGCCACAGCAGACGCAGATTTCCATCCGCATCAAGGCAAGTTGTACATGCCGCCCCTTGCTGTGTTGCAATCACCTCCGGGTACAAACCAGCCAGCTGCTGGCCTTGCACGTGGGTCAACGCCGATACCTGCATTTCGATGAGCGCACGATCACAGCCGGGGCGCATCACTTTAAGAATATATCCCTCTCCAGCAGAGGTTTCGGCGAGAAAATTTAAATCATATTCACCCGCCAACTGCGTCAGCGTCGCTTGTATTCCCCAGTGTTGCGCAAGCGCATCAGTCCAATGCAATGTCATTGAGCAGCCTCCAACTGGCATATCCATTCGATCTTACAAAGCGGCGACAGCTCGCAATTCAACACCTCACTAGTCCCCTCAGGACTAAAAACATCAAACCTAATTTTTACAAAACCGCGCCTTGTCAAATTCAACAGCCTTCCAAAAGTTTAATGGCGCAGTATCGATAGCAAATAGGCGTCAAATAACAAGATCATTTATACCCATCCACGACCAACAGCTTTTGAAAGCACAATCAAGTGCAGATTTCCCTGAAGCACAGGACGGCACAAAATCAGGCAAAAAGTGTTCAAGCCGCTCCTCCTTAGCACCCAGCCCTGCGTTCAAGCCAAACACCTGGTTGCACCTAGGATTATCTGCCTTCACTTGGCTCAAAAAGGCATCCATGCCTGTCTAAATTCTAAGACTTGACCAAATGCCACACAGTTTCTTGCGCAGGGCATTTACCTTTCAATCCGCCCGCGACGTCACGATTGGTGATTGGCTCAATTTGATAATGCGCCCCATAGACGTCATGCACCTTCTGACGATCAATCGAAAAGGGTGGACCGTTCATCACAGCCTGATCATATTCAAAGCAAATCAGAAATTGTGGGGCCAACTGCGTGATAGCCGCTACATGCGCGCCATAGCGCCCTCGCATCTCTGTCGGAAACGCCACCAGAGCCGCACGATCATAGATCGCGTCAACCCTACCTAGCAAGTCGCCAGACAACTCAAAAATATCGCCTACGAAAATTTCAAGGCCCGGCGCGCTGTAACGCAACAATTCCCCCTGTACTGAGATTTTAGGCGCAACGCCAAGATCGACAAATAACTCTTCGACCGCAAGTTTGCTCAGCTCTACACCAACAACACGGTGACCTTGTGATAGCAGCCAAGCTATATCTCGTGTCTTGCCACACAAGGGGACAAAAACACGACTGGTCTGCGGCAATGAAAGCCCAGAGAAATGATCGCTCAGCAGAACATTTACCGCGCTTTGGTGAAATCCAATTTCATTTTTTTCCCAACGCTTATGCCAAAAATTTGGGTCCATGGTATCTCCTTATGACAGGGCGGCAAGGTAAGGCACCGTGCAAACCGAACCCCATACCTATCATCGTCAAACAGCGCGACAATAGCGTTTTATCCCTCTGGTGGATTTTCAGAGCCATATCTGTCTATGTCAAGACTGACCTCTACACCGTTCAAACTGACCAGCCCGCACCGTCATCACATCCGGCACACCAGCTGTGGCCTAACACCACCGATGTGTGGCGTGCGTTGTAATTGTCTTCGAATACCCGCAGATGACAGCCCCGTTTGATATCTCATTGCAATTCTGCGTCCTGAATCAAATCTGTTATTTCGAATTTGGTCACGTCAACCAAACCCAAGTCAGAAATACGCAGCTCTGGGATGACAACAAGCGCCAATAATGAATGCTGCATAATGGCGTTGTTCAACCAACAGCCACAGGCCTGCATCGCCTGTAAGATCGTTTGTGCCGCCGCCGCAACCTCTGCGGCAGGGCGGTCCGACATCAAACCAGCAATGGGTAATTCAACCAGCCCTATTTCGTGGCCATCTTTCCAAATGGTCACACCACCTCCGACGGCACCAAGACGGTTTGCCGCCGCCGCCATCATCGCCCGATCTGTACCGACCACGATCATATGATGGCTGTCATGGGCGACCGTGGATGCGATGGCCATAGTGCCGTGATACCCAAAGCCCGACACAAACGCATTGGTCACCGCCCCGGTGCCCCGGTGCCGTTCTACCAGCGCAATCTGACAAATGTCTCTATTGGGCTCCACCAGCCCGTTGACCACTGGCAAAACGGCGCTCAGCGCTTTGGTTGGGGCCTGATTTTCCACGACACCAATGACTTTTACAGTCACCGTCTGCGCCTGTTTCGGCGCCGGGACTTCAAAATCGTTTCGATCCAAAACCTTACCAAGGTGCACAGTATTTTTAGACGTGTTTGGCCAATTGTAATGCGGGCAATCTGTCATCAGCTGACCGCTTTCGGCAACCTTGTTGCCACGTGCATAGACCACGTCGATTGGTAAAGAGACAAGATCACCGGTCAAAATCATATCCGCGCGCCGGCCCGGTGCAATGCTGCCCAATTCGCGCTCCAATCCGAAATGACTGGCCGTGTTTATGGTGGCCATCTGCAGCGCAATCAATGGATCGCAGCCGCAGTCGATTGCATGGCGTACCACGCGATCCATATGGCCCTCATGCACCAATGTGACCGAGTGGCAATCATCCGTGCATAAAATAAAATTTCGCGGATCGAGGCCCTTTTGCGTGATCGCCGTAATCTGGCTTTGCACATCATACCAAGCCGACCCCAGCCGCAGCATCGACCGCATCCCCATACGGGCGCGCAATATTGCATCTGCTTCGGCGGTACCCTCATGGTCATCTGCCGGCCCACCGGCTGCATAGGCGTGAAATGCCACCCCCCTGTCAAGCGCGGCATAATGGCCGCCAACCACCTTTCCGGCCTGCATTGTGGCGGCGATTTCAGCCAGCATCTTGGTATCCCCGGCAATCACCCCGGGATAGTTCATCATTTCACCCAGACCAATAATACCAGGCCAAGCCATTGCTTCCGCCACATGCGCGGGCGTGATTTCAAATCCCGTGGTTTCCAAGCCCGGTGCAGAGGGCGCACAAGACGGCATTTGGGTGTAAATATTAATTGGTTGCAACAACGCCTCATCATGCATCATGCGCACGCCATCCAATCCCAGAACATTTGCGATCTCATGGGGGTCGGTGAACATTGTGGTGGTCCCATGCGGAATGACGGCCGCAGCAAATTCCGCCGGGGTCAGCATGCCACTTTCAATATGCATATGCCCATCGCACAGACCGGGGATCAGATAGCGCCCCCCACCATCCTCGCACCGGGTGGCAGGCCCAATGCAATGAGACGCATCTGGGCCAACATAGGCAAAGCGCCCTTCGGTGACAGCAACTTGCCAACCCAGCAAAATCTCACGGGTCTGGACATTGACCAGCTTGCAATTTTTGACAACCAAATCCGCAGGCTCTCTGCCAGCAGCCACTGCCACAAGGCGCGGCGCGGCTTCGGCCCAAGATTTAAGTTTGCGTTTTTCCAAATTTTCACTCACATCAATCGTGTTAGACTTCAATCTAGGATGAGGCTCATTGAGCTGTAAAGCCCTATGTTTGGGCAAAATGCATCCTCAACCGTCTGGCAGAACCGCATCAAGCAAGACATATCTTACGGG
>DDEJ01000014.1:15744-21011 GCA_002336405.1 Rhodobacteraceae bacterium UBA1957 | reverse complement strand
ATTTACAAACACCCCAAAAACAGCGTGAGACAGGCTTTCAACTCTCCAAAAGGGCTTTTAAAAGCCATCACAAGTCGTTGCACCCGTCCAGCCACGACAATTGCCAATCCACAACACCGCATACTGCGGCCAGAAAACCGCACCATGGATATGGATCAAGATATGGTTTCAACGAATTTGGCCCCTTACACGTTTGCTCCAATCGAAAACCAAGCGTGTAATATATTTTCCAAAGGCTTGATGGGCCATGTTTGATGAACGCACTCTGTCGTACCAACACCCCTTAATATTTGTTCAGCTTGATATTTATTCGCCGCACTATGATATCACGCCTCGCCCGCTAGTAGGCCGCATATAGAATGTCAGTTAGCGCGCCCTCGGTCAGGGCAACAGGGTTGCCCCGCATTGACGAAGATCCAAGGCTGGCTTGCGCGATGCTTTGCAACTCATCTTCCCGCACTCCCATCTGCGACAGCCGTGGCAAACCGTGATGTTGGGACCAGTTTTGCAAGGCCGCCATGGCTTGTTTGGTCTCAACCCCAAAGGCGTCGGAAATCCAGGTCTGAACCTCGGATATGCGCGCTGCGGCAACACCTGTGGCAGCTTGTGCATTGGCGGCAAGCACTGGCGGCAACAGCACGCCACATACGGCCCCATGCGGGGCAGGTGCT
This sequence comes from Rhodobacteraceae bacterium UBA1957, assembly GCA_002336405.1. Lineage (GTDB taxonomy): Bacteria > Pseudomonadota > Alphaproteobacteria > Rhodobacterales > Rhodobacteraceae > CPC320. The sequence continues at coordinate 20,340 of DDEJ01000014.1, read as the reverse complement.
ACACCACCGATAGGGCCCGCCAATCCATGCACAGCACCAAGGCCAGCATTTGCCAGCGCAAGCCCGCCACACAGCGACACCCAAGCAAGATCATCTCGGGCGCCGACGTCTTCGGCCTCCATCAGCCGCACCAAAGCAGCCAAACCCAGTGGGATAGCGTTGCGGCACAGCACATCGGTCAATCTGTTTGCCTTGGTGCACAGATACGGCTCGATAACCTGCGTGATCGCATCCAAACCGCTGGCAAGCGTCACCGATTTTGGCGTCCCATCGGTCAGGGCGGGATCAATAACCGCCACATCCGGCAACATTCTATTATCTCGCAGCGAGACTTTTCGGCGCGCAGACGGCACGCCAATCACGGCATTTTTTGTCACCTCAGCACCTGTCCCCGCTGTGGTAGGAACAGCAATAAAAGGCAGCGGATCGGCCTCAAGCGGCAGACCCCGGCCCACCACCTCAAGGTAATCCATCATCGGTAAATGCGCCGGAACAAGTGCTGCAATCGCTTTACCCGCGTCAATGACAGCCCCTCCTCCCAATGCGACGATAACCTGTACTTTCGCAGCCCGTGCTGCGGCGACACCCGCCTCAATCATGGCAATATCCGGCTCACGGCCAACTGCGAAACGGGCAACAGGGGCCAATTGATCGGCCAACCAGTCGGCGCGCGCGGCGGTCGCACCATTGACCAACATTGCCCGCTGACCAAAGCCCTTGGCCGTCACTGCAACCTCACAGGCTTTGCCTCGCCCAAAACGGATTTCAGAAGCTGTTAAAAACACCAGCGGATTTTCGGACATCGGCGTCTCCTATAGGTCATAATATTTGCATCAAACCAGCGTGATCGCCACAAGTCTAGCGTTGCGAGAACATTTCGCCAAACATCACCCTCTGGCGTCTTTCACGGCAGGTGACGCCACAAGGTATCAACGGATTCCAAATCCGCATCAATTGATACGCCCCGAAGAGTTCGGCGCGTTAAAAATGCGCCGCATCACCAATGCTGTCAGATACATCGGCACCTGATAGCAGCCCAAAAATATCAGCAAAGGATCAGTTGTTGCCTCCGGTAGTGCAATCAGGAAAAGCGCGAAATTACGGTTTCCAGCCACCACAGCGAACGGCACAGCAACGGTGCCCCATCCCAGTTTTCGCAAGATTAGGAACGCAACAAGTTGTAAGCCCATATTGGCAACAACAGCCACCAAAACCCATTGGAGTACCACCAGCGGCGACGTTTGCAGTGCAGGACCCACCGCTGACATCAGACCAATCACCACAATGGCCAGAACCAGCGATGTAAACCCGTCAAGGGCGTCACTGTAGCGCGTATTCAGGGTCGGAAAGGTCACGCGGCGCAGAGCAAAAGACAAAAGAACCACACACCAAATTGCCACCAACAATTTAATCGCAGCCGCAACAGCATCGGCAAGATGGCCCAACCCTGAAGACAGCCAAAAAATTGGGATAATCGTCAGGGGCAGGATCGCGGTGCCAACAATCAGCAGCCGGAACGCCGGTTCGGGGTCATGGCCTAACAGTAAGGTAATATTCGGTGTCGCCGTCACCGAGGGTGCCGCCAGCATCAGCACGATCACAATCGCAAATGTCGTATCGGAAAGCCCTAAAGGGATAAAGACAGCCAGCGCCATAAGCGGCAACACCAGCTGGAAAATCAGCGCGACTTTCAAAGCCCCCAAACTGTTTCTTAATCCCTCAAGCGTGGCTTTCGCACCAATTCTAAAGGCTGTTAGAAACAGCAAAAACAAAATCATTTGCGGCAAGAACGGACGCAACATCTGGGCTATGTCTGGTAGCAAAAACCCCGCCAATAAGCCACAGGCCAAAGCATAGCGTCCGTGGCGTGCGACAAAAGCAAATAGCTCAAGCATGCAAGGCACGCCCCCCTCTCCAATACCACCCCACCGTGGATACAACCGTTTTGGATGCCTGACAAAAAGCATATCCAACTCAAGTCACTTGATGCCAATAATTAAATATAGACAAGAACTTCCGTACAGCGCAGGACATGTCAGGTGCGGTCGCACTCGGAGCACACACGCCCGCCTCTTGGTGTTATCGCATGAACAAGCCTCAGATGATATATGCTGCAGAATTACGGCAGAAAGGTATTTTACACCTCGGTATCAACCAGACACATAACTGACACCGCCGCCCCCAGGTTAGATCGGTTTTCCAGCAATCACTCAGGTATTATCTTTGCAATCCATGCGTCGTCTCGGCAGCGCAAAAACATCACGTTTTACACCGTCAGGAAACGTATCACGGCGGGTGATTTTTCCACCCAAACGAACGGCCAACCGTCGCGCAGGCTGGTTCTCATCTCGCATATGCGTTTCAACCACAGGCCAGCCTTTGATGTCGTAGGCCCAGTCAATTACCGCCTGACTTGCTTCGGTCGCAAAGCCTTGACCCCGGGCATCAGGCATCAGCCACCAGGTCAATTCATGGCTTGGCCAATTATCCGGATAACACAGTCCAGCACCGCCTAAAACAACATCTTGGTCTTTGAGACACATAATCCACATACCAAAACCTTTTACCGTCCAATGGGCGATATCTTGACCTAAACGTTCGGAAAGTTCTGGCTCTGGGCGGCCCCCACGGTAGTTGCCAACTTTGACGTCACTTACATTATTAAACGCCTTATAGGCTGCCAAATCCGACAATCTAGGGCCACGCAGGATCAAACGCTTGGTTACAAGAGTGGGGATGATGTGACTGGTCATGCTGTCAGCTCAGGGCTGTACATCAAACTCACAGAATTATCTCGTTCGAGTTTTCTGATCGTAAATATACCCATAGGTTCAGCACGGAAAAGTACCCTGTGGCTGTTACCGTCAAGGTAGCGAACCCGTGGTCCAACCTGATTAGTGACGCAACCACAGGCCTTGATCGTAATGGCTGCTTTAAAAACGACACCATTGCTTTCGGTTTTTTGCATCGAGAAAAAGCCCAATTTTATAATTTGGAAATGGACCGATTTCAGCAGTGCAGCCAAAATAGTCAAAACACTTTTATTATGCTCTTTCACCGCCTCTACATCTGGAGCCAACCCGCATTCACAAGACGCCAAACTGCGAAAACCACCACAATACGATGACGTGTCCAAAGCAAGACAATCCTTTGCAAAAAAGACCACCATCAGGGCAAATCGCGCCATATCTTGGGTGATCAGAACACCAATGCCCCCACCCTTAATGGTGCCAAGGTCAGACTGTTCAGTCATCCGACGGTCTTTTGGCCTGAACCCCGTAAGAAGCAAACCCCTTAAGCGTTTCGGCGATCTGGCAATCGCTCAGAACATGCCCACCACCGATGGCAAGCGCGTGATAATATTGATGCGCCAATGCTTCCAATTCTTCGGCCAACCAAACGGCCCGTGTCAGGTTGGTGGCTGCCACTAGCATGCCGTGATTTGCCATCAAACAGCCATTGCGCCCCTCCATAGCGCGGATGACATGCCCCGATAGGGCCGCTGTGCCGTACCGCGCATAATCCGCAACCCGCACATCCGGTCCACCAAAAGCGGCCATCATATAATGAATCGCCGGAATCGGCTTGCGGGCAATCGATAGGATTGTACAAAACGGCGCATGGGTATGGACAACTGCATTAACATCAGGTCGTGCCTTGAGTATATCGCGGTGAAACCGCCACTCGCTTGAAGGTTTTTTAGGCCCCTCGTACCCATCATCGTCAGATACCAGCGGCATCCGCGCCATCATCTCTGGGGCAATCTCATCATAGGCCACTGCAGAGGGGGTAATCAACATATCTGTTCCATCGCGTACTGACAGATTGCCAGACGCCCCTCGGTTCAGCCCAGAGCGGTCTAGCGCTTGGCAACTCATCACCATCTCAATGCGGATATCGTTCTCAGGCATGGTCTTCCTCTCATTAGGCGTTTTGGAATAGATCGCCGGTTATAAAGCGACGGGTATCTTCAACGATCTGTCCCGTTTTCAACACCGTAGTACCCTTCGCGATCCCCTCGCTATTAAATTTTCAACTGCTTTGAATTAAGTCCAAACACGTCTGAGGACTGCACTTCAAAAATAGTATTGTTGGGTAGAATCGATATCAAAATGGTCCAAAGACCGGCCATTAGAGAACATAATCCTAAGGTAGATGGCAAGACCGCGCAACATGCGCGCAGCACAGCATTCGTAATGCACAGCATTCAGACAGCAAGATGTATCCGTTCCATAGCCGCCTTTACGTTCCAGCCTTTAATTTCCAGCAACGGTCTTTTACTCAATCACAAAGACGGGGCCTGTCAGATCGCCCCACACTTAGCGCAACTTTTCGTAAGACCATTTACCGAAAACCACACACACTTTCTCATTGCCAGCATGGCATTACTGCGCAGGTTGTTTTCACAAAGCTGCCATTTAACAAGCCAGCCCTTAATCCATGATCAAAGATTAAGGATCAAGAATGAAAATTGCTCCACCGACGTGTCCACTTCGAGCGTTGGGCATTTGTGACATCCAAATTCGATGTTTGGCTTTTTCAGAGATTAAGGGCTGGCAGATTTGATCTGGAGCGTTTCACAAAACTGTTGGGCCA
>DDEJ01000014.1:0-15378 GCA_002336405.1 Rhodobacteraceae bacterium UBA1957 | reverse complement strand
ATGACCCAATACCAAACCCCATCCCAGTCAAGGGATTATTTTCAGAGTCAAAAATTGTGATCCTGTCGTTTTTCAAATAAGATTAAATTACAGACCTTGGCATACCCCAAGGGTCTGTAATCGCGCACCGACCCTAACACAAAATAAGAAGGGCCAAAGATGAGCTGGACGACATTTTTAAACGATACAATGCAGCGCATGGGCAAGCTGCAAAAAGAAGCTCCCGAAAGTTTCGCAGGGTTTAACATGATGGGAAAAGCCGCGAAAAAGAACGGGGCTTTGGATGAGAAAACCAAAGAACTGATTGCGCTTGGTATTGCCATTTCAACACGCTGTGAAAGCTGCATCGGGTTTCATGTCAAATCATTGGTCAGGTTGGAAACAACCCGCGAGGAATTCTGTGAAGCCTTGGAAATGATCGCCTTTATGGGTGGCGGTCCCTCAATCACTTTTGGTGCGAAAGCACTTGAAGCCTATGATGAGTTCACCGCCTGAGGATCGGTCTCCCGCAGCAAACCCTATTGTGGCGGAACCGTCAGACCCCATACGGCATTAGCGTTTTGGGCGGATGTTTGTTCGTGCAACCATTCGCAAAACAGGCGAACCTTTCGTGATTTCAATGCGTCGTGGCGGCAAACCAACCAATAGGAAAACTGCGATGCAACAACGTCTTCAAACGGACAGACCAGTAATCCCTGTGCAATTGCATCCGCCACAAGCGGGCCGCGGCCCATCGCGACACCCAAACCTTGAATAGCGGCTTGTATCACCATGTTGGCTTGCCCAAATTGCCGGCCCAATGGCAATTGCGGCAGCGTTAATCCCGCTTCTTCTGCCCAAAACTCCCAACTGGGCGGACTGCCAACATTCTGCAGCGCGTCTCTGAGAATTGTGTGGCGTTCCAAATCGTTAATCGATCTGAGAGTTTTGGCAACCTCGGGGGCGCAGACCGGAGAAATGGCTTCTTGCATCAAAAGCTCTGCGTGCAATCCGGTAAAGCCTCCAAGACCGTAAAAAATCATCACATCTGCCTGAGTGGCATTGAACTCCTGCAGGTAAACATCGGTGGACAAAGACACTGGCGTCTCGGGGAACCTTTCATCAAAATTTATCAAACGTGGCAAGAGCCAGATATAGCCAAAGCCCGGTGGTGAGGCCAAAGCGAGGCCGCGCTTTGGATCCATCCTGCGGTCACGTAAATCGTCACAGACCGTTTCAACCACACCAAAGCCCTGCAGCACCGCCGCTGCAACCCGAAGTCCGACGTCCGTGGGGGTCGTCTTGCCAGTGCCGCGAAACAACAATTTGTGCCCCATCCAGTCCTCCAATGCCCGAATTTGCTGGCTGACCGCGCTTTGGGTAACGTTGAGTTCTTCCGCTGCGCGACCAAACCCATGCAACCGGACCACTGATTCCAGCGTCCGAAGCGCTGTGAAAGGAAGGTTTTTCATCATCTTAAGGCCTGTCATACCTTTCTTATACTAAACGCAAAAATGCGCTGGCAGGGACATATAAGCGCCTATCAACTACTATAACCGCGAGGTCATTTGATACCCCGAAAAGTAATAGAGTTTAGCAAATGTAATCGGCCGTTTTTCCAACCATGTTATCCGCTCAATCGTAAAGAGCGCTGCCCCTTCGCTCACTCCCAACAGTTCTGCAGTTTGAAGGTCGGCGTTCATCGACGAAAAGGTCAACTCAACATCGGTAAACGGAACCTCTTGGACCAACCATTCATTAGGTCCGGTCATCTCAAAATTTTGCTGCGCAGCCTTGGGGACAGCGTCAAGGTTGATCCATCGGTCCTCGAACTGAAACGGCTTGCTGCCGGCATAATGCAAACACTTCAAATGCAAGACATCAGCCTGCAGCGACAGTGCCAAACGGGCCCTCAACCAATCCGGCGTCTTGGGGGTATCCCGCCGTATCAAAGCATAGCGATAGGTTGCACCCGAACTTTCGATCTCGTCCCGGATAAGCGGAATGGTAAATTTTGCATGCCGCGTTGGTGACGCCTTGATCCTCGTGCCCGCCTTGCGTTTGCGATCGATGAAGCCCTCGTCAGCAAGTTCCCGCATCGCCCGGTTCACGGTCGCCCGCGCACAGCCAAACTCTCCGGCCAATTCCACCTCGCCCGGCATTATACTGCCCGGAGGCCAAGTCTTGTTTCTGATCCGTTTCAGAGCCAGCGCCTTGATGTCCTGATAACTGATCTTTTTTGCTTCAATCACGCGCCGCTGTCCTGTTTTGTCTAGACTTTATGCCAATAGCCTTAAATAGTTTACGAGATAGGAGAGGCGCAAGCCATGAAAATAATCACCCCGTCGCAGTTTACATCCACGCGGTGGAAAAATGGCGCCGGAACCACGCGTGAAATCACGCGCCAAATTGGCCCAAAAGGATATTGCTGGCGCTTGAGTATTGCAAAGGTCATCCGTGACGAAACTTTTTCAACGTTTCCTGGGATGTCACGGATATTGACCGTGATTGAAGGCAACGGAATGGCACTGCATGCCAACGAGCAGACGCAAGATGCAGCCCACAACACACCGGTTTCCTTTGCAGGCGCAATCCCGGTAGCGGGCCGGCTATACGATGGCCCAGTTCAAAACTTCAATGTGATTTACGATCCCCACTTGATCGCCGCCGATGTGCAGATATTGGTTGCAGGTCCAGCGAGGATCTTGGCGGCACGCCCTGTCCGGACATATGCTGTGTATTGCCTGCGAGGGATACTGGAAATTAATGGGACTTATCTTGATTGCGGCAGTATCGCGTTAATCGACCACAAAGAGGTCCAGCTGAAAATCCCTGAGAAAAGTCTGGGGCTACGGGTACAATTAGACGCGCTGGATCTGGTAAAGCCCTAACCAAGCCGCCGCCTCAGGTCAGTGATCGCCTTGCGGTACCCGGAGATGATCTTGTCTTCGGCAACGTGACGCCGGTCTCTCACCTGATGACGTCCCGCAGACCAAAGGTCACTCACCACCGTGTCTTTTGCAGCAAAGACCACCCCATCAAGAAGCTGCTGGTCCGACAGGGCGCAGATCGCGGGATCTGTCGTATCAATCGCGACAAGATCTGCCAACGCGCCAACCTCTATGCGTCCGGCATCCCGATCCAACGCCTGCGCACCACCCCTAGCCGCCCCAAAATAAAGCGCTTCGCCAACAGACCCTGCTGCAGCCACCATCACATTCCGCTGCCTGTCTCTAAGGCGTTGCGAATATTCCAATGTCCGAAGTTCCTCGGTCAGTGAGATATTTACATTGGAATCCGATCCGATCCCAAAAGTACCGCCATGCGCGACATAATTTGCGCCGTTAAAGATACCATCACCCAAATTGGCCTCGGTAATCGGACAAAGCCCAGCGACCGCACCGCTTTTGGCAAGGGCAGCGGTCTCGCCCTCAGTCATATGCGTGGCATGAATCAGACACCATTTTTCATTCACCTCACACTGCCCCAAAACCCATTCAACCGGACGCGCGCCCCGCATTGCGAACACCTCCTCGACTTCTTTTGTTTGTTCCGCAATATGCATGTGCACAGGCATCCCAGCATGCAGATCCAGCGCCTTGCGCAGGTCCGGCTGGGATGTGGCGCGCAGGGAATGCGGTGCAATGCCGATACGCGTATCAGATGGCAACGCAGCCATTGCACTATGGCTTCGCGCGACAATGTCAGAAAATGCATCAACCGAATTGCCAAAGCGCAATTGCCCCCCGGTAAGCGGCTGGGCCTGCAGGCCGCCGTAAGTATATAGTACGGGCAAATGGGTCAGCCCAATCCCAGTCAAAGCGGCGGCCTGCAAAATCTGCAGTGACAGTTCCGCCGGATTGTCATAGGCCTGTCCGCCGGGTTGATGGTGCACGTAATGAAACTCTCCTACGGCGGCGTATCCGGCCTTTTGCATTTCCATGAATGTCAAAGCCGCGATGGCCGCGATATGGTCAGGGCTGAGATGATCGAGAAAACGGTACATTAATGTCCGCCATGTCCAAAAACTCTCGCGGTCCTGCGCACGGTATTCGGTCATACCGGCCATAGCCCGCTGAAAACTGTGACTGTGAAGGTTCGAAAGCGCAGGCAGCAGAGTATCAACCACAACATCGCCTGAGTGTGGCTCTGTTCCACTGGCAATCTTAGCAATCTTACCCTGCGAAATGCGCAATCTTACATTGATGGCCCAAGCATTGCCCAATCTGGCCCGGCGTGAAAAAATGTTCATCGTGCTGCCTTATTATGAGTGGACATAATAATTATAAATGCATACAAACTGTATTGCAATGTGCAAGCTTACTATGGACCAGAGCCAGTGTCTTACAAAGTCCTAAAAAACTGTCACCTCGCCACGATGCGGGCAGATCGTACCCCGTACGGACGGATCGAAGACGCGGTGATTGTTTTAGAAAAGGATCGCATTGTCTGGGCCGGACAGGCCACAGAGGCACCCGATAAGTACCAAAGTGCCCAACATATTGACATCGGGGGCCGGTTAGTAACACCCGCATTGATCGACTGTCACACGCATGTGATATTTGCAGGCAACCGTGCGCACGAGTTTGAAATGCGTCTGAATGGCGCAAGCTACGAACAGGTAGCGCGCGCTGGCGGCGGTATTGTGTCCACAGTCACAGCCACCCGCGCTGCGACGCAAGACGCTTTGATAAGTGAGGCTTTGCCAAGGGTGGATGCGTTGATCGCCGAGGGTGTGTCGACGATCGAGATTAAATCCGGTTATGGCCTGAACCAAGAAGCCGAACTCAAAATGCTCCGTGCGGCGCGCCAGATTGCCCAGCTGCGCGACATTCATATCACAACAACCTATCTGGGCGCACATGCGGTCCCACCCGAATACACCGGTCGCGAGGATGCCTATATCGATGAGGTTTGCATCCCGACGCTGCGCCTTGCACAGGCTCAAGGCCTTGTAGATGCGGTTGATGCCTTTTGCGAGGGCATCGCCTTTCAGCCAGCGCAAGTCGCGCGGGTTTTTGACGCGGCCCGCGCCTTGGGGTTGCCAGTCAAAATTCACGCCGAACAATTGTCAAATCTGGGCGGTGCAAAAATGGCCGCCCAATACTGCGCACTCTCGGCAGATCATATTGAATATCTAGATGCCGAGGGGGCCGCGGCAATGGCACAGGCCGGAACCGTTGCGGTCATTTTGCCGGGTGCATTTTATACGTTGCGGGAAACCCAAGCCCCCCCCATCTCCACCCTGCGCGACTGCGCTGTGCCGATGGCACTGGCCAGCGACTGCAATCCCGGATCATCGCCCATGACATCGCTCTTGCTTACGATGAACATGGCCTGCACGTTATTTCGCATGACCCCCGAAGAGGCCCTCTGTGGCGTGACCCGCAATGCTGCAAAGGCGCTTGGTCTGAAAGATCGCGGCCAGATCGTGGCGGGTGCCCGCGCCGATCTGGTGGTTTGGAATGTCGAGCACCCTGCAGAATTGTCCTATCGGATTGGTTTTAACCCGCTGCATACCCGCATTTTCGGAGGTAAATTTTGAGCTGCCTAACCCTCACACCGGGTGCCGTGACACTGCATAATCTTGCCGAGATTTACTGGGAAGAGGCCTCAGTTCGCCTTGATCCCGCTTGCCATGCCGACATAGAGCGGGCCCATGCCGCCATCATCAAAGCCAGTGAAGGTTCAGCGGCAATTTACGGAGTCAACACCGGCTTTGGCAAACTTGCCAGCGTCAAGATCGCCGCGCATGACACCGCGAAACTGCAGCGCAACCTGATCTTATCCCATTGCTGCGGGGTTGGCCCGGCGATTCCGCGCCGCCATGCGCGGCTGATGATGGCGTTAAAACTACTCAGTCTTGGGCGCGGTGCCTCGGGCGTGCGTCTCGATGTGATTAACCTGCTCGAAGCCATGCTCGACAAAGTGGTAACGCCCGTCATCCCGGCGCAAGGTTCGGTCGGGGCCTCCGGGGATCTGGCACCACTCGCCCATTTGGCGGCAGTAATGATGGGGGCCGGAGAGGCACAGTTTAACGGCCAGATCATGCCTGGAGACCAGGCTCTGGCAGCTGCGGGTCTGACCCCGTTGCAGCTGGGGCCAAAAGAGGGTCTGGCCCTGATCAACGGCACGCAGTTTTCAACGGCCTTTGCATTGGCTGGCCTGTACGGCGCCTGGAAAAGCGCCCAATCTGCCTTGATCACCTCGGCTTTATCGACGGATGCGATTATGGGCTCAACAGCGCCTCTGCATCCTCAAATCCATCAACTGCGCGGGCACAGGGGCCAAATTCAGGCGGCAGAGACGATGCGCGCCTTGCTCGCGGGCTCGGAAATTCGTGACAGCCACGTTGAAGGGGATCTACGCGTGCAGGATCCGTATTGTATCCGTTGCCAGCCACAGGTGACGGGCGCGGCGATCGACGTTTTGCGCATGGCGGCCCAAACCCTGCAAACCGAGGCGAACGCAGCAACCGACAACCCACTGGTTCTGACCGATGCGGATTTGATTGTTTCTGGTGGCAATTTCCATGCAGAGCCTGTCGGCTTTGCCGCTGATATGATCGCGCTGGCAATCGCTGAAATTGGCGCAATCGCCCAGCGCCGCGTTGCCTTGATCGTCGACCCGGTCCTCAGCTTTAATCTGCCGCCATTTCTGACCTCTGATCCGGGCCTGAACAGCGGATATATGATCGCCGAGGTCACCACAGCGGCACTAATGAGTGAAAATAAGCATCTTGCCAACCCCTGCGTGACTGACAGCACACCAACAAGCGCAAATCAGGAAGATCACGTCAGCATGGCCGCCCATGGCGCACGGCGCCTGGGACAGATGGTCGAAAACCTTGAATATATTCTAGGCGTCGAATTACTTTGTGCAGCGCAGGGTATTGATTTTCGTGTACCGCTGGCAACCAGCCAACCCCTACAGCGTGTGCTCGCCCGTTTGCGGGAAGATGTCGCCCCACTTGGCGAGGACCGTTATCTTGCCCCTGATCTGCAACAGGCGCGCGCATTGATTGCAAGCGGAGCTCTTACCGCAGCGGCGCAGATTGAAATGCCGGATATTGCCTTATGACCGCGCCCCCCGTTTACCCCTGCCAAGGTCTGCCTGGGTTCAGCATCCGACACCCAGATCCCTGTTTGCAAAACAACCGCGCACCGGCTAGGCCGCAACACCCACATAAGACTTATCCCCCCTTAACCTCGGCCAATCTGGCCCCAACGCCAAGAGGCCTGTCATGAGCGATGCCCGTAAGAATACCCGCGATGTTTTTCCCGCAACCGGGACCAAATTGACCGCCAAAAGTTGGCTAACAGAGGCCCCGATGCGCATGCTGATGAACAATCTGCATCCGGACGTCGCCGAAAACCCTCACGAGCTGGTTGTTTATGGCGGGATCGGTCGCGCAGCGCGAACTTGGAGAGACTTCGATCAAATCGTAGCCAGCCTCACAGACCTCGAAGAAGACCAGACACTTTTGGTACAATCAGGCAAGCCAGTTGGTGTCTTTCAAACCCATAAAGACGCCCCGCGCGTATTAATCGCCAATTCCAATCTGGTGCCTCATTGGGCGAATTGGGATCACTTTAACACCCTCGATAAAAAGGGTTTGGCGATGTACGGCCAGATGACAGCTGGATCATGGATCTATATCGGCAGCCAAGGCATCGTACAGGGCACCTATGAAACCTTCGTCGAAGCGGGTCGGCAACATTATGACGGCAACCTCAAGGGCAAATGGATTCTCACCGGCGGTTTGGGGGGTATGGGTGGCGCACAGCCGCTGGCCGCAGTGATGGCCGGGGCCTGTTGTCTGGCCGTTGAATGCAATTCCGACAGCATTGATTTTCGACTGCGTACAAAATACGTTGATGAGCGGGCAGATACTCTCGACGAGGCCCTCGAGATGATCACGCGCTGGACCAAAGCCGGCGAAGCGAGATCGGTGGGGCTGTTGGGCAATGCCGCCGATATATTTCCCGAACTGGTCAGACGCGGCATCCACCCCGACATCGTGACCGACCAAACCAGTGCCCACGACCCAACCAATGGCTATCTGCCACAGGGATGGAGCATAGCACAGTGGCGAGAAGGGCGAGAAAACGCACCCAAAACTGTCGAAAAAGCAGCGCGCGCCAGCATGAAAATACAGGTGGCGGCGATGCTTGATTTCTGGAACGCCGGAGTGCCAACGCTGGATTACGGCAATAATATTCGCCAAGTGGCACTGGACGAAGGACTGGAAAATGCCTTTGACTTCCCAGGGTTTGTGCCCGCCTATATCCGACCGCTGTTTTGTCGTGGCGTCGGGCCGTTCCGCTGGGCGGCGCTTTCGGGGGATCCTGAGGATATCTACAAGACCGATCAAAAGGTCAAAGAGCTGCTGCCCGAGGACAGCCACCTGCACAACTGGCTGGATATGGCGCGGGAACGGATCGCCTTTCAGGGGTTGCCGGCGCGCATCTGCTGGGTCGGTCTGGGCGTCCGCGACAAACTGGGACTGGCGTTCAACGAAATGGTGCGCGACGGCAGCTTGAAAGCCCCGATTGTGATTGGGCGCGACCACTTAGACGCAGGCTCAGTCGCCTCACCCAATCGCGAAACAGAAGCCATGATAGATGGCTCTGATGCCGTGTCTGATTGGCCCTTGCTGAATGCACTGTTGAACACAGCGTCCGGGGCCACTTGGGTGTCTGTGCATCATGGCGGAGGCGTCGGGATGGGTTTTAGTCAACATTCGGGGATGGTTATTTGTGCCGATGGCACAGATGATGCCGCCCGTCGGATAGCACGGGTTTTGTGGAATGATCCTGCCACCGGGGTTATGCGCCATGCCGATGCCGGCTATGGAACAGCCAAGGCCTGCGCTCTTGAAAACGGCCTGAACCTGCCAGCTATTTTAGCCCCTTAACCCTTGATTAAAAAAACCAATCCAAGTGCGCCCTAATAGTGTGATCCATCAAAACCAAGCAAGCACACACAAAAACTAAACCCTGACTGGCGCCTGATAGTGAAGTGCCATCCAGCCAGATTTGACCAGTTGCAAGCCGGAGCGCGGCCCGGTCTTTGTGACAGTAACAGGCTTGCCTTGTCTCAACGCCCTTGAAACCGGGGTTTTCGCTTTTGGTTAAAGGCCAGAACACCTTCGCGACGGTCGTCGGTGGGAACGGTACGGTTGTAGGCCTCAATTTCAAAGGCCAACCCATCCATCAATCCCATTTGCAGGCCCTTGTGAATGGCTTGCTTGGCTTGACGCACCGCAATTGGGGCATTGGCCGCAATCGTCTCAGCCATAGCCAATGTAGAATCCATCAGTTCCTCAGCGCGGCACATGCGGTTGGCCAAACCCCAGTCCAAAGCCTCTTGAGCCGTGAACATCTGTCCTGACAGGATCAGTTCTTTGGCACGCCGCTCGCCCACCGCCCGCGCCAGCGTCTGCGTGCCACCCGCGCCCGGGATAATGCCGATCCGCACTTCGGTTTGCGCAAAACGGGCGGTTTCAGAAACATAGACAAAATCCAGCGCCGCGGTGAGTTCACATCCCCCCCCATAGGCGGCTCCGTTGATCGCCCCAATGACTGGCAACGGGCAGGCAATGACCGCCCGGATCATCCGCTCGTAGATAAGATGCTGGGCCTGCCAGGCTTCATCGGTCATGCCTTTGCGCTCTTTGAGATCGCCCCCTGCACAGAACGCCTTGTCACCAGCGCCCGTAAGGACAACGACCCTCATCCCGTTGGCACTCACCGAAAGGCGTTCGAACAATTCAATCAAATCCCAAGCCATTTGGGTGTTAAAGGCGTTTGAGGCCTCGGGCCGGTTCAAAGTGACCAAGAGCACATGCGCACCTATGGACTTAAGCTCAAGAGTTTCGGGGACAGTCATAAGCGGCAATTCTCCTCAATTTGAAAAAAGACGATACCGTCCGTTGCGCGGGAACAGAACCAAGTATCACAAGACCAGATAAATGCTGTTTAAACTTAAAAAAGCCGGCCGTGCAATTGATACCCGCAGCAAAACTGTTTGCGTATGTAGTATCTTCAGAACTTCAGACCCCATGTTTGACCTGTTTCATCGCCTCGGATGCGGTTAAACAAAATGAAACCCCGGCCATACGCGCATGATTGCCTTTAAAGCGCGCTCATTGTTTAATAGGTAACGTACGCGCTACAGCTGCGCCTGCTCTGGTGACAATGCTGTCGGCGAGAATTGCAATATCAAAAGGAACCTTATGGGCCTGGACAACGAACTTTCTGGCACGCTTGTGGTATCGATTGAGCAAGCCGTTTCTGCCCCCTATTGCGGCTTGCTTTTGGCAGATGCCGGCGCGCGGGTCATCAAGGTCGAGCGCCCAGAGGGCGATTTCGCCCGTGGCTATGACGCAGGGGCAGCCGGACAAAGCGCAATCTTTGCGTGGTTGAACCGTGGGAAAGAATCGATCTGCCTCAATCTGAAATGCAACGACGATATGCAGGTGTTGCGCAATACTCTGCGCCAAGCTGATGTTTTTCTCGCCAACCTTGCGCCCGGCGCACTAGACCGCATGGGGCTTACCGGCCCGTCGCTGCGCGAGGATAACCCCAAGTTAATCACCTGCGCGATTTCAGGTTATGGCGACACTGGGACGGCGGTGACTAAAAAAGCCTATGATTTTCTAGTACAGGCGGAAAGTGGCCTCTGCGCGGTCACCGGCACACAAAACGCGCCAGCGCGGGTTGGTGTATCTCTCACCGATCTTTCCACCGGTTTGACAGCGTTCTCGGCGATCCTGCGCGCACTGTTGCAACGCGCCCGTACAGGCAAAGGCATCGATTTAAAGGTATCGATGTTCGATGTGATGGCCGACTGGATGAACATGCCGTTGCTTGCGCATCTTTATATGGGCGGTGCTCCAGAACGCAGCGGACTGAAGCACTCGTTCATTGCCCCCTATGGTGCCTTCCAATGCCGCGACGGGGGCCAAATCTTAATTTCGGTACAAAGCAATCGCGAATTTGTCTCACTGTGTACGCAAGTGCTCGGGCAACCAGAGTTGCCACAGCAGACCCGATTTGCAAACAACCCCGACCGCTATGCCAATAGAGATGCATTGGACGCTATCGTTGCAGAGGTTTTTAATAGAGCAGACACGCCAACTGTGCTTGCGCAACTTGACGCTGCCAAAATAGCCAATGCACGCTTAAATTCCGTCGCAGACCTGTCGCAACACCCTTTTTTGCGGACTTCACAGGCTTGGATCGGCGACACTGAAATTGATATGGCGGCCCTGCCTGTCCGCACCGATGATGATAGTGTGCAAAAAGTGCCCGACCTCGGGGCTAATGGTGCAAGCATCCGTGCCGAATTTGCAGATTTGACATGAGCCCTCGCCCTCATGACACGCTCAAAAAAGTTACTCACCAGTGGCAACACGCCTGCGCACCGGTGAGATTTGGCAATCACAAAACCATGATTACGCACTGGGATATACAGCAACAGCCCATACTATCGTTCGCGGTGAGTGTGTAACGCGATTAAGAGGGCTGTAACGCAACGTTTTGATTGCACGTAAAAGGCACAGCTGCTTACCTTTTCGCTGCATGATGGCTAGGTACTGGCTGGAATTTCCGATCCTTTGGATTATACCGAGACTGCTGTTTTGGCGGTTAAAACCCGAAAGAGACGACCCGTTTTCCAGTGTCTTAAACTGCAATGCGATTTGGAAATGCGTCTCAGTTGGGGCAGTTTGCCCCCGTGACGGATTTCCAGCCAGAATAGATGTAGGCCAGATTGCCCGAAAAATGGAAAGAAAAAGGATAAGACGGATGCAGACCCCAATAGTTCAACCGCGACGCAGTTTCATTTTCACCCCCGGCCTCAAGCCCGAGATGTTTCCCAAAGCGCTCGCCTCAGGTGCAGATATGGTGTGTATAGAGCTGGAGGACGGGATTGCCCCCAAAGATAAAGCCACCGCTCGACAGCGGGCTTTGGCATTGTTCGAAACCCCGCAGGCCGATGACGGGGTGGAACGTATCCTGCGCATCAATTCCATGCGCGAGCGTTTTGGCATCGAGGATGTGCAAGCCATTCTTGCGACAGACACCCCGCCACCTGCGGTGATGATGCCAAAAGTACGCACCCCGGACGAAGTGGTCATTTTGGACCAACTGCTGGCGGAACGCGGTCATGCCACACGCCTGCATGTCATTATCGAAACCAATGCGGCGCTAGAGGCCGCGTATGACATCGCCCATTGTAGCGACCGCATTGACGCAATGTTTTTTGGTGGCATCGATATGGCCGCCGAATTGCGCTGCAAAAATGCATGGGACCAGCTGTTCTATGCACGATCACGCGTGGTGCATGCCGCCGCCTCAAAAAGCCTCGATGTGATCGATGTTCCCTTTATGGACCTTGACGATATTGAAGGCATGAGGATTGCCGCGCAACAAGCCAGAGACCTTGGATTTGCCGGCAAAGGGTCTATCCACCCCAAACAAATCGCAGTGCTGAATGAGGTTTTCACACCCTCGGCGCAAGACATTGACCGCGCCCGTAAGATCATTCAAACCTTTGAAGAAGCCGACACTGGATTGGTTGTGATCGACGGCAAGCTGATTGAAAAACCTGTGATGCGCGAAATGTACCGGATTGTCTCGATTGCGGATCGGGTCTGCGCTTAAAGCGCGCCGCCGAGCGCCGGCACGTCAGTTAAGACGTGGCGGCGCTCGCATCCAGATGCGACATATCTGCAAAAAGGATCTGCGTTGCCAGTTAGCAAGTGGCGCGTAAAGTCGCGCAGTTTTGAAACAAAGGGCCTGCATTATAAATCACACAGATGAAACAAACTGTCGTTTTGGCTTGCACCAGAGACAGACCAGAGCAGTCACGGCAAACAGATCGTTTTTATAGGGGCCACAAATAGGGGATCAAAAGTGATGCAAGCGCTCCGATAGACAGGTTTAAAGGCAATCCCACCTTTATGAAGTCTGTAAACTTATACCCCCCCGGGCCGTAAACCATCATATTGGTCTGATATCCAATCGGCGTCGCAAAACTGGCCGAGGCAGCCACCATAACAGCCACGACCAGAGGCCGCGCATCCACCCCCAGCGCCTGAGCCAGACCGATTGCAACCGGCGTCACCACCACCGCCACCGCATTATTGCTGACCATTTCTGTCAGCATGCTGGTTAACAAATAGATCATCCAGATAATCAAGATCGGCGACAGCCCCTCGATACGGGGCGCGGCCCACGTCACCACCAATGTTACCGCCCCCGAATGCTCAAGCGCCGCCCCGATCGCCAGCATCGCCAATATCAAAGCCAGCAACCGCCCGTCAATAAAAGAAAATGCCTCCTCTGCGTCAATACAGCGGGTCAGCAAAACCAACGCGACGGCACAGATACTCAACAAAAATAGTGGCGCAACATTAAATGCAGCGCAGACCACGATCCCAAGCAGCGTGGCAATGGCGATCGGCGCATGGCTGCGGCGAAACGCCCGTCCAGAGGGATGAGACACATCGACCAATTCCATCTCGACCGCAAGGCGTTGAATATCTGCCGGATTGCCCTCAAGCAGCAATGTGTCGCCAACCTTGACAGTTAATGCGTCCAGATGTTGCCCGATGTTTTGATTGCGCCGATGCACTGCCAGAGGATAAACACCAAAGCGCCGCCGCAAGCGCAAATCGCCCAATCTGCGCCCGATCATCTTGCATCCCGGGGTAATCAACACCTCGACGGTTGTGGTCTCAACCGCCGAGACCTGATCCACACGCCGCAGGCTTTTATCCCGCTGCAAGCTGAGCAGTTCACTTACTTGACTGCGCAGAACCACACGATCGCCGGCCATCAAACTCACGTCTTGCAGATTGCGCCGCAGCGAGATATCGCCACGCAGCACGTCCACCAACCGCACCCCATCTCGCTTGAACAATTGCACCCCTGTCACGGTGCGTCCAATCAGGTCAGACCCCGGTGGCACCACCACTTCGGTAAAGAACTTCATCCGGCTCTTATCTGAAAGCACGTCGACCATACTGGCGCGGTCCGGCAGCAGGAACGGGGCAATAAAGCGCAGATACACCATCCCCCAAGCCACCAGAACAATCCCCAAAGGGGTCACTTCAAAAATTGAAAATGCCGGCAAACCCTGAGCCCGTGCAACACCATCAACCAGTAAGTTGGTCGAGGTGCCGATGAGGGTCAGGGTCCCCCCCAGAACTGCTGCATAGCTCAGCGGGATCAACAGTTTTGATGCGGCGATATTAAGGCTCCGTGCCAGTTGCACAAAGACAGGTATCATCACCACAACCACAGGCGTATTTGACACAAAAGCCGAGGCTAGAACCACAAACCCAATCAGCAGACTGATCGCCAGAGCGGGATTTGTTTTAGCTTGTCTCTCGGCAAAGTTTGTAAACGCCTCCAGAGCCCCCGTGCGCACCAACGCGCCCATGACGATGAACATCGCCGCAATCGTCCACGGTGCCGGATTGGCCAGTATCGCCAGCGCCTGTTGATACGGCAGCACCCCGCTGGCCAGTAAAATTGCAACGCCACCGATGGCTACGACCTCGGTGGAATAGGTTTCCCTGAGGAACAGAACAAACATGCATGCCACAACTGCCAGAGTGAGCCCCGCACCGGCTTGCGTACTGAAGTGAATTAACTGCATGCAGATCTCTTATGGCCCAATAAGGCCAGTCTCTCCTGATTTGGGATCTGGCACAAGCAGAACAAAAGCGGCCCCGGCAGACCGACCAGTCAAAATTATTTATTCAATCGCCCACACCAACGCACAGGGTCACAAAATACCTACAACGAAAACAAACCCAAATATGTTCCTTACCTCACCGCGTTTGTGAGATATGCACCAGATTTTTGTCATTGTATGATAGATTAACCTGCAAAACTGTCTGGAAAAAAATGGTCAATGCATCTTTGTCGAACTCTTATGCCAACCCCGTGCAGGCAGACCAGTTGATAACAAAACGAATACCGAAATCTCACAATATAGTTTAGAAACATATCGCAGCTCCAGCATCAGAAACGCTCTGAAACCATGACCCGGTTGGAGTTTAAAATTTGGATATTTGTGCAGATAATCCACCCCAAAAAAATCATGCCTATGATGGAGTTTTACAAGTCCGGAAACCTGACAGGAATTCGAATATGTCGCCAGATAAAGTAAAAAATACCAATGATTTTTTTTGGGCCTTTGTGTCCGCGATCAGTCATTAAAGGAATGTGGCTTCGGCGTTAGCGTCGCTGCAACGTAGATAGTAAGCAGGCGGCGTGTTGAACTCTTATAACCATCGTCAGCGGATATTTACACACAGGAAAAACAACAAATTTGAGAATAATTGTACGTCACAGTATGTAATTTGTCCATTTATTGTAATGG
>DDEJ01000054.1 GCA_002336405.1 Rhodobacteraceae bacterium UBA1957 | reverse complement strand
CGGACTGTGATGTTTCTGTGCGCTTTGACGACCCTGATATTGCCATAGATTGGCCGATTGGGACGGCGCGGGCGATCTTGTCGGACAAGGATGATGCGGCGCTGCGTTTTGCCGATTTCGAAAGCCCTTTTGTGTACGAGGCGGCTTAAATGAAACTGTTAATTACAGGTGGTGCAGGATTTATTGGTTCTGCCGTCGTGCGTCTGGCCATTGCTCAAGGTCATGAGGTTGTGGTTCTGGATGCGCTGACATATGCGGCCTGCCTTGATAATCTAGCACCGGTATCAGGCAGTGATAAGTACCGCTTTGTCGAGGGTGATATCTGCGACAGAGCGCTGCTGGATCAAGTGTTGGGCGACCACAGGCCTGAGGCAGTCATGCATTTGGCTGCCGAAAGCCATGTCGACCGCTCAATTGATGGGCCGGGCGCTTTTATCGAAACAAACATTACCGGCACCTATACGCTGCTTGAGGCGGCACGGTGTTATTGGCGCGACAGTAGCAAATCCGACAGCTTTCGATTTCACCATATTTCCACTGATGAGGTGTTTGGCAGCCTTGGAAAAACAGGGTATTTTACCGAAGAAACCTCTTATGCACCCAACAGCCCCTATGCGGCTTCAAAAGCCGCCAGTGATCATCTGGTTCGGGCTTGGCATGAAACTTACGGATTGCCGGTGGTGCTGAGTAACTGCTCAAATAATTATGGTCCCTATCATTTTCCTGAAAAATTGATCCCGGTGATAATTATTAATGCGCTGGCGGGCAAACCATTGCCGATTTACGGCAATGGCGAGAATGTCCGCGATTGGTTATACGTAGAGGACCATGCCGACGCGCTGTTGACGGTTTTGACCAAGGGTAAAATTGGCCGAAGTTATAATATAGGTGGTGAAAACGAGGCGACAAACATTGATATCGTCCGCGAGATTTGCGCCATACTTGATAGGCTGCGACCGGCTGCGCGGCCTTATTTCGAATTGGTGAACTTTGTGGCAGATCGTCCCGGGCATGATCTGCGCTATGCGATTGATCCGACACGTATTCGAACAGAACTGGGGTGGCGACCCGCAATAACCTTGACACAAGGATTGGAAAAAACAGTGCGCTGGTATTTGGACAACGAAGACTGGTGGAAGGCGTTGCACAACAGATCCGGCGTGGGCAATCGGCTCGGGGGGGCCGTATGACGGTTCTGGTGTTTGGTAAAACGGGTCAGGTTGCACGGGAACTGGCGCATTATAGTGATGTCAGATGTTTGGATCGGGCTGAGGCAGATTTATCAAAGCCTGCCCAATGTGGGAGGATCATCCGGCGTCTGAAGCCCGCGGCGGTCATCAATGCGGCCGCTTACACAGATGTCGATGGTGCTGAACAAGACGAAGTACTGGCCACGGTAATCAATGGCGATGCGCCCGCGGCGATGGCTTTGGCCTGTGCCCAAATGGGGGTGCCTTTTGTGCAGATCTCGACGGATTATGTTTTCGATGGCGCTGGCAGTACGGGCTTTGCGCCTGATCACAAAACCTGTCCGCTGGGCGCTTATGGGCGCAGCAAACGGATGGGTGAACGGGGTGTTGTCGCAGCGGGCGGGACATATGCGATTCTACGCACGGCATGGGTTTTTTCCCGCCATGGGACGAATTTTTTAAAAACGATGCTGCGTCTGTCTGAGACCCGGGAACAGCTCAGTATCGTCAATGATCAAATTGGCGGGCCAACACCGGCCGCGGCGATTGCGAAAGCGTGCCATGCTATGGCGGGTGGGTTGGCATCCGGATCGGGCAGGGTGGGCATTTATCATTTTTCGGGCACCCCCGAGGTCAGTTGGGCTGATTTTGCAGCAGAAATTTTTGCACAGAGCGGGCGGCAAGTGACAACCACTGGCATTCCATCACAAGAGTATCCGACCCCGGCAAAACGACCTTTGAATTCAAGATTAAACTGTGACAGCCTGCAAGAGCAATTTGGCATACTACGGCCGGACTGGCGGGCAGGGCTGGACCAGCTTTGCGCAGATATAGAAGTGATTTGAGATATGAAACATCGTAAAGGTATCATTCTGGCCGGTGGATCCGGCACCCGGCTTTATCCGGTAACTATGGCGGTCTCCAAACAGCTTTTGCCGGTTTATGACAAGCCGATGATCTATTATCCATTGTCGGCGTTAATGCTGAACGGTATCCGCGAAATTGCAATTATCACCACGCCCACTGATCGGGAACAATTCAGACGCCTGTTGGGGGATGGCAGCCAGTGGGGCATTGCGTTTACCTATATTGTGCAGGCCGCGCCAAACGGTCTGGCCGAGGCCTATATTTTGGCAGAGACTTTTCTTGACGGGCATCCATCGGCTTTAATTCTGGGCGATAATATCTTTTATGGTGACGGACTGCCCGAACTGTTGGCCGCGGCTGACAGCAATTCTGACGGGGGTACCGTTTTTGGATACCGCGTTTCCGATCCCGAGCGCTATGGCGTGGTCGGTTTTGATGAGGCCGGTCAGGCCAACAGCTTGATTGAAAAGCCCAAGAAACCAGTGTCAAATTATGCTGTAACGGGATTGTATTTTCTCGACAATCGCGCCTCTGCGCGTGCCAAGACGATCAAGCCCTCGGCGCGAGGGGAAATTGAGATCACCTCGCTGCTCGAGATATATCTCGCGGAAGGGTCTTTGAAAGTCGAAAAGCTGGGTCGTGGCTATGCCTGGCTTGACACTGGAACGCATGGCAGTCTGTTGGATGCAGGCAACTTTGTTCGTACTTTACAAGAACGACAGGGGCTTTTGGTGGGAAGCCCGGATGAAATTGCTTTTGAAAATAATTGGATTTCCAAAGATGCCCTGAAAGCGTTCAGTGAAAAATTCGGGAAGAATCAATATGGCAAGTACTTTTTGTCCAAGATCTGAATATTTACTGGGTACTTGGGCGATCTATACATAGGCGGTTTCCGGTGTCTGATGAAACTGATTGCGATAATAATGACCTTGTGGGTTTTCCTTGACCTCTTTCCGAGATACTGAGACTTATGACGTGGACATTGCCAAATATTCTGACCGTTTTACGATTGCTGGCCGCTCCAGGAGTGGCGATTATGTTTTTGTATTTCACGCGCCCCTATGCGGACTGGTTTGCTTTGTTGCTGTTTATTGGCGCCTCAATAACCGACTATTTCGATGGGCATCTGGCGCGGAACTGGAAACAAGAGACGAAATTTGGGGCGATGCTGGATCCCATCGCTGACAAAGCTATGGTGATGATCGCGCTGATGGTGATTATGGGATATTCCTCGATGTCACCTGGCTTGGTCTTGCCGGCAACGATGATTCTGTTTCGGGAGATTTTCGTGGCAGGTCTACGAGAGTTTCTCGGCAAGGGGGCTGCAAGCTTGAAAGTCACGGATCTGGCGAAATGGAAAACAATGTTGCAGATGGTGGCGATTGCAACACTGTTTTCGCAAGGGGTGTTTGAGCATTATCTTGCGATGTCAGCTCTGGGTCTCGAAGATATGGCGGTGCAGGCTGTCTTGTCGGGGGCTGAAAGTGATGTATTGGGCCTGCGATGGAAACATGACGCGATGATTTGGTCGGGTCAGATCGGGTTGTGGCTTTTATGGCTTGCCGCGGGGCTGACCCTGTATACTGGGCTGGATTACTTTATCAAAGCGTTGCCGTTCTTGCGGGAGGATGAAAGGTGAAAATCTTGTATTTTGCTTGGGTGCGTGAGCGTATTGGTCTGCCGAGTGAAGAGTTGGAAAACCGTTCAGGCACCGTGCGGGATTTGATCGAAGACCTGCGCGCGCGCGAAGAGCGTTATGCGGCAGCTTTTGCGGATCTCAGCGCCCTGAGGGTTGCAGTTGATCAACAGCTGACTGATTTTGACGCGTCGA
This sequence comes from Rhodobacteraceae bacterium UBA1957, assembly GCA_002336405.1. Classification (GTDB taxonomy): domain Bacteria; phylum Pseudomonadota; class Alphaproteobacteria; order Rhodobacterales; family Rhodobacteraceae; genus CPC320. The sequence continues at coordinate 1,729 of DDEJ01000054.1, read as the reverse complement.
TTGAGGGCGCCTCAGAGGTGGCCTTCTTTCCCCCGATGACAGGTGGCTAGATGCATATTTTGGTTCAGCAAGCGGCTTTTGATATGGGCGCGCAGGTTAACGATTTCACCAGCGCCCAAGACGCCAGCGGTGCAGTGGTGACCTTTACAGGCATCGTGCGCGACTTGCCGCAGGGTGGGTTGCAGCATATGCTGATTGAACATTATCCCGGAATGACCGAAAAGGCCCTGACCGAAATTGCGCATCAAGCCCGCACGCGCTGGGCACTTGATGATGTTCTGGTGATCCACCGATATGGAATGTTGATCCCGGGTGAAACTATTATGATGGTTGCCACAGCCTCCGCCCACCGCAAAAATGCTTTTGAGGCGGCAGATTTTTTGATGGATTATTTGAAGTCACGGGCACCATTTTGGAAAAAAGAAATCACCAGCGCTACGGCCGATTGGGTCGGCGCGAAACAAGCAGATGAACAGGCTCTGAACCGCTGGTAAGTTTTTTCAGCCCCGCTTTGAAGCCGTTCCACATCAATTTTATTAAAGTTTCGTCCCAGTCTTCCATATCAAAGTGGCTTTTTCGTCTTGATGGCCGCCAAAACCCAGATGGGGTATTGATAAATAGCTAATGGCGTTCCCTTTTCCTTATTCGCGCAATTGCCACGATTGTTTGCTTTTATCACAGTATGGCTTTGTCGCCGCAGCGGCATTGATGGAGCCTTGTCGAAGCGGCAGGCGTATCCTTGAAAGATCAGAGCCAGATCGCTTGACAGGCGCACTGGTCTTATTTGCCAGCTTCTTATGCCAGACATCCGTTAGAACGTTTTCAACAGGCTGATTGCGTTACATTCATTGCAAGCCAGTTTCAAAGGCGGTCTTCGGTATGGGACCTTTGCACCCCGAGCCGAGCATGCAAGCCGCACGTGAAATTCGTCTTTGGGTGCGGGGGGCTTCATTGGATGATTTCTGGTTATTTATCCATAAACAGATGAATGTTTATCATTTGCAGTCAGAGCGTATCATTTGTCTTCAGACCATGAATTGGTCTCGTCGCTTTGCCTTCCAACTGTAAGTTATAGAAAGAGAAAACAGACAAGATTTGTTTCTATCCTTTGGGCCGTCATCTTGATCGTATCAGCTCAGATTACTTTTGCGGGCCTGCATGCACAAAGTGACGCGTCTGGTGTCCCGCTTGCGGTGCCACAATCCGAGGTGGCCAGGGTCGAACAGATATTAAACAAGTATGTGGCATTGATGACCAATCAGCATCAACTTTGGGCCTGTCGCGGTTTGATGCTGCTCCCTTGATAGCATTAACGGCACTTTCTAAATTATGTTTGCAGCATCAAAAAAGGGAATAGCAATGAAGCCTAGCGAAAAGGCTAAGGCTAAACTTATCCGTGAGAAGGTTGAAGCATTACGCGTATATGGGAATCCACAGTACTAGGGAAAATATGTATTTGAAGCTGACTTAGGTAAGCACTTCATTCCACCATATGTAGCACTTTGGCTATGTGGCTGATACTATGATCGGCTGACATAATGATGGACTATCCAAAGCTATGACTGAATCTGGTGTTTTGGGGATTTGAAGGTTGGCGGTGTATCTGGGTGATTTGTTGTTGCGAGATAGCAGCCCAACCGAAGGCGCTGCACCACCATGAGAACCACTTGCATTGTAGATTTTGCTCCTCCAGACGGGATTACAGACACGCTGACAGAACTGCTGAGAG
>DDEJ01000094.1:26007-27397 GCA_002336405.1 Rhodobacteraceae bacterium UBA1957 | reverse complement strand
TCAAGCTAAACCGTGCCGCTGCTCTCGCTGAGTGGCGTCAATTATTGAGCGCATAGATTTAGGCTGCGCCAGCAATCCGATGCGTGTTCTCATTAGTTTGACAGCACCCCTTCTTCAATTAAAGGTCTAAAAAGATGATGGGTTTTAACGAATAAAAACACTCTTTTAAAGTGAGCTGAATGCAGATGAGGCTATACTCCCTGAGAATGACCATTGGATGGCTATTGACAATTTCCATCTCTTTGAGCCACTTCGCAAAATGCTCGAATTAGACGTGAGTTTTTTCGCTCTGAAAGAAATGCTAGAAAATACTGAGTGCTTACACCTGCGCCTTTGATCGGGATAGCGCGCAAATTGGGGTGAGGCACAAATTCGAAATCAGCCACAAAGCCAATGCCTAACCCCTGTTCGACAGCCTTCCAAATACCCTCCCGGCTGCCAATATCAAGAATAACATCAATCGAAACCTGATATTTGTTTAGGGCCTGTTCCATTGCCGTGCGTGTTGTTGAACCTAACTCCCGCTGGACAACTTTTTGACCCTGGAGTTCCTGAATTGAAATGCTGTCACGCTGAAAGAACGGATGCCCAGCGTTCACGAAAACCACTACGTCATGTGTGCTATAGGGCATGGTTAGCACGCGGGGGTCGGCGTTTACTTCCGCAATAAGCCCGACGTCAGCCTCATACGACAACAGTCGCTCAAAACTCCGCAAAGAGTTTCCAAATTCAACACTGATATCAACTTTGGGGTGGCACGCTTTGAAGGCAACGATCATGTCTGTTGCATGAAACGGTCCAACCGCTGCAATGCGCAACAAACCTGAGTGAAGCCCTTTGAAAGAATTTAGTAAATCTTCAGATTCCGCCTCGCTTTGGAATAATTGCATTGTTGTTTGGTACAGTTTTTTTCCAGCAGGTGTTAGCCTTACTTCTCTCCCAATACGACTGAACAACTCAACATCATATCGGATTTCCAAACTTTTAACCTGAGACGAAAGCGTTGGCTGGCTTATATTCAAGGCACGGGCCGCAGAGGAAAACCCACCGTGGCTCGCAACGGCATGAAAAGAACGCAGTGAAGTATAAAGCATTGATCCAGTCTATAGCAATGATTGAAACAATCAATTTGATATATATATATTTCTCAGACATTGTTTTCATGAAATGCTCATAAGCGTAGAAGTTATTGGGGTGGGGAAATGTGGTCTTATAATAATCCGGTTAAAATTCTTTTCGGAAATGACGGGTTAGCTTCGATTGCGTCCTTAATTGACGGCCGGTCTTATGCGCTCGTGACATATCCTGACTCCCCATTTCAGACTTTGACTGACTACATGACCAAGGCGGCAGGTAAGCCACTAATTGTTGTCAACGACATCGCCCCAAA
>DDEJ01000094.1:21174-25598 GCA_002336405.1 Rhodobacteraceae bacterium UBA1957 | reverse complement strand
GTTGCACTCGGGGGTGGCTCAGTTATCGACTCTGCCAAAGTGTTTGCTGCAGCGGGCGGTGATTTCAATAGAGTGCAGCGCCACCTGGAAGCCGGCTGTAGCGAACCTACGTTGGCAACCATTCCAGTCATCGCCATACCCACAACAGCAGGTACAGGCAGTGAGGTCACTTCCTTTGCAACTGTTTGGGATGAGGAACGTGGGCGCAAATTCTCTCTTGCGCATGAGAGCCTGTATCCTGAAGTAGCCGTTGTTGACCCCAAACTTATGCTGGGTAAGCCCTACGGCTTAACACTTGCTACGGGGCTTGATGCTCTGTCTCATTCAGTCGAGAGTATCTGGAATGTTAACGCCAACCCCGTTTCAGCCCGTCATGCAGTTGCTGCTGCAAAAGCTATCCTTGCTGACCTTCCTAAACTTCTAGGCGATTTAGAAAATCTTGAATTGCGCAATCGGATTGCCGAGGCATCGCTGAATGCCGGTCTGGCGTTTTCAAATACCAAGACGGCCATTGCGCATAACCTGTCTTACCCAATCACATTGGGTTGGGGGGTGCAGCATGGCATTGCCTGTTCGTTCACATTGCCGACAGTCTTACGCTCAGTAGCTGGTGTTGGCGGATTTCGCGGAAATGCTCTAAAGCAGATTTTTGGCAATGATCTGGGCCTAGGTGCTGACTATTTAACCGAGTTTCTGGAATCCGTTGGCGTTGGTCACAGGTTTGCTGACCACAGCATACCTGATGCGGCCTGTACTAAAATTATTGATGAGGCGTTCATCGGCGAACGCGGCAAGAATTTCATTGGCTCCAAAGAGAGCTTCGTGAAAGCAGCCACTGAATCGGGTGTTCTGAAGTTGTCACCTTAATAATTAGCAGGCTGTGAAGATACTAAATGCATTCAATTTCATCAACGGAGGAAAATATGAATATCTTGATTAAAACAAGCAGGTTTATCGGCGTTACACTGCTGGCGTCAGTCGCATGCACAGGAATCACCTGGGCACAAGAGTGCAAGAACCCCGAGGTCATTCGTTTTTCGATGATCCCAACCGAGGAAACAACCCAGGAACTGGCGCTTTACCAACCGCTGGTGAACCAGATTAAGGAAGTCACAGGCAAAAATGTGGAGTTTTTTCTACCCACATCCTATGCTTCGGTGGTTGAAGCGATGCTAGGCGGGTTTGTTGATTTGGGTATGCATGGGCCATATTCTTATGTCATCGCACAGGAAAAAGACCCTGAGTTGCGGGTGATTGCGACTTACGCAAAACATAAAGGCCAGTTCCAGGAAGAGGGTCCTGGCTATAAAGCCGTTTTGGTGGCGCGTGCCGATTCTGGCTTCACATCTGTGGATGATCTAAAGGGCACCGTGATAGGCTTAACCGATCCTGCCAGCACCTCAGGCAATCTCCTGCCGCGTGTCTCGTTCACCAAAGTCATTGGAGCCGAGCTTGAAGATTACTTTTCACGCGTGGTCTATACTGGTGGACATGACCTTTCGGGGGTTGCCGTAATTGAAGGACAGGTTGATGCGGCCTTTGTCGCCACCCACCGCCTGGACAATGTGTTAGAGCGCGGTATCGCGACAATGGACGATTATGTGGTTCTTTGGTCATCTCCAGTGATCCCGCAGGATCCGTTTGTGGTGAATGGTCGCCTGTGCCAGGAAATCATCGATCAGATCCAGGGGGCTTTCCTGGCGTTGGCGGACAATGAAGAAGGCAGAAAGTACCTAAAGAACGTCAATGCCAGTAAGTTTGTGGCGATGAGTGATGCTGATTACGATATTATTCGCGACCTAAAGGCTGCCAAAGACGCAAAGAAAAACTAAACTATCTGAAAATCCCAGCCTTGTCGTTGTTACAGTGGCGACAAGGCGCAATGGAGGCCATATTGATGTCAGTCTTGTCTGTCAGAAACCTCAGAGTGCGGTATACAGCCAAAGGGCCGGAGATCCTCAAAGGAATTGATTTTGACGTTGAAGGTGATGATTTCCTTGCGATGATCGGTCCAAGTGGCGCTGGTAAATCCACACTCATTCGCTGCGTCAATAGATTGGTTGAGCCAACAGGTGGTCAGATCACCTTGTTGGGACAGGACGTGTGTGCTCTCAATGCCCGCCAATTGCGTGGACTGAGGCGCAATGTTGGCATGATCTTTCAGGAGTTCAATCTCATTAACCGCATGTCGGTGATGGATAACGTCCTTTCGGGGCGGCTTGGATATACCAGTAATATCCGCAGCCTTTTTCGACACTTCCCAAAAAAAGACATCAGTCAAGCGCTTGATTACCTTGATCGGGTGGGCCTCGGAGATCATATTAATAAGCGGGCAGATGAGCTTTCGGGCGGGCAGCGTCAGAGGGTTGGGATTGCGCGTGCGCTGATGCAACAGCCCAAGCTGTTGTTGCTGGATGAACCCACCTCAGCTCTTGATCCAAAAATTTCACGTGAGGTCATGGCTTTGATCCTAAGTATTGCTAAAGAGCTTGGCGTACCCACTCTGTGCAATATCCACGATGTTCAACTGGCCAAGGAGTTCTGCAACCGGATCATTGGCTTGCAGGACGGACACAAAAAGTTTGATGGTGCTACAGCCACCTTGCGCGAGAGCGATCTCGAGGAAATTTATGCAATGGAAGTCCTTTAGGTCATGGCGATTGTACAGTGTCATTCGAATGGCCTACCCCTTCAGATCGACACACAGATAGGTCTACGTCGTAAGCGGCAGATGAGAATGGCCTTAATCTGGGGTGGATTTCTTCTTTTTGCTGCTTGGTGTCTGAACGGCACAATCGTTGAAGATACTGACTGGTCTCGTATTGGTGGGCGCAATGGTGTTTTTGCATCATTAGGGCGTTATCTCACGATTGATTGGACCCTTTTGCCAGAGTTAATCGTCCCAACTATTGAGACTTTTATGATGGCTTCAGTGGGCACTGTTTTGGGATGTTTTTTTTCACTGCCCGTGGCGTGGTTGGGGGCAGCAAACGTGACCCCCAGTAAAACAATTCTCTATCCTTTAGCCCGTTTTCTGATGGTGATCAGCCGCAGCGTTCATGAAATAGTCTGGGCGCTAATCTTTGTCAGTGCAGTAGGCCTCGGTGCGCTACCAGGAGTTCTGGCTATTGCCATGCGATCGGTTGGCTTTATCTCTAAAATCACTGCCGAGGCGATAGAAAACATCGACGCCAAACCAGTGGAAGCAATCCGTGCCACCGGTGGCAATGAGTTTCAGGTGATGTATTATGGTATCTTACCGCAGATATACCCAGTGGTCTTAGCCACAGTAATCTTTGAATGGGACATCAATATCCGCCGCTCGGCCGTCATGGGACTGGTCGGAGCTGGGGGCCTTGGACTTTTATTTTTCCGCCAGATGAACAGCTTTAACTATGGCGGCGTTAGTATGGTCATCTTGTCAATCCTGTTGCTAATTGTGCTGGGCGAAATCATTTCGCATTACCTGCGCAAAGCCGTTATTTAAGGAAATAGCAATGAATGGACAAACAACTGCCGCGATAGTGAAGCAGAAATTGACCTGGTCTCGGTACAAATTCCCCGAATCGTTGTGGAGTTTTGGCACCATTTTGGCCGTGCTGGTATTCCTGGCATACTCACTGCATTTTCTTAAAATTGACGTGCTTATGATGCTAGGGGCATTGGGCAAACTTGGTGGCGTGGTCGCTGCTCGATTCTACCCCCCAGAGCTGACCTATGTCACAGATCCCGGGTATCTCGCATCGATTTTGGATACGTTACAGATGTCATTCCTAGGTGGGATCTTGGGCGTGTTTTTGGCAATCCCATTGGCCTGGTTCTCTGCCTGGAATGTCTCGCCGCACCGTGCGATCTTCTTCCCTATCGGCCGCCTAGGTGTTATCTCTTGCCGCGCCATCCACGAGACTATCTGGACGATACTCTTTGTCTCAGTCCTAGGTTTTGGAATGCTTGCTGGGGTCAGCGCTTTGACGATGTTCTGCATCGGGTTTGCAGGCAAGCTTTTCTCAGACGAAATCGAAGCTGTTGATATGGGCCCGGTAGAGGCCATGCGTGCCGCTGGAGCAAATTCATTTCAGGTCTTCATATATGCGGTAGTGCCTCAGGTACGTGTCGCCTTTACTGGCATCGCAATCTACACGTGGGATGTCGCATTCCGAGCAGCAACGGTTGTAGGCTTCTTTGGTGGCGGCGGTATGGGTTGGTATCTTAAACGTAATGTCCAACAGTTGGAAAATCTACGGGTTGGGGCCATTATCCTATCCATCATCGCTATGGTGCTGGTCGCAGAGTTCATTTCTGGCTGGCTGCGCAGTGCTGTGAATCGGGCTAAGTAGTCGCTCACCCTCACGGCAAACTGAACTAAAAAAGATTCTATTTTGGCAAAATACAAGGAAAAATCTGATGAATATGAAGGCGTCTGC
>DDEJ01000094.1:18198-20819 GCA_002336405.1 Rhodobacteraceae bacterium UBA1957 | reverse complement strand
TGTAAAAGGAATACCAAATGAACCATGACACGCCGATCGTTACAAACGGACGCAGTTATCCGATCCCTAAAACAACGGCGATTGCGATCTGCCTCGACGGGTGTGAGCCCGCGTATCTGGATGCAGCCATCGCCGATGGGTTGATGCCCACTCTCAAGCGCATGCGCGAGACCGGAACCGACCGTCTGGCGCATTCGGTCATCCCGTCGTTCACCAATCCCAACAACCTGTCGATTGCCACCGGCCGCCCACCAAGTGTGCATGGCATCTGCGGTAATTTCTTGTTTGATCCAGACACTGGCGAAGAGGTAATGATGAACGATGTGCGCTTTCTGCGCGCGCCAACCATCTTCCAAAAATTCTATGAAGCCGGTGCCAAAGTGGCAATTGTGACGGCAAAAGACAAACTGCGCGCGCTTTTGGGATCGGGCATGGCGTTTGACGAAGATCGGGCGCGTTGCTTTTCCGCCGAGAAATCCGCCAACTCGACCCTTACCGAGCATGGTCAGGATGCCGCGGCTGACTGGCTGGGCATGCCACAACCCGATGTCTATTCCGCACAGCTGTCCGAATTTGTCTTCGCCGCCGGTGTTAAGTTGATGCAGGAATGGTCACCAGACGTCATGTATCTGACCACCACCGATTACATCCAGCATAAATATGCCCCAGACGATGCCGAAGCGAAATCGTTTTACCGGGTGTTCGACACATATCTGCAGCAACTTGACGCAATGGGGGCCGCCATCGTCGTCACCGCCGATCACGGCATGAAGCCCAAGCACCTGGCCGACGGATCGCCGGCGGTTGTCTATGTACAAGATCTGATGGATGACTGGCTTGGAGACGCTGCAGCACGGGTTATTTTGCCAATCACAGATCCTTATGTGGTACATCACGGTGCGCTGGGATCCTTTGCCACCGCCTATCTGCCCGAGACGGCGGATATTGCTGATATCGTTGCAAAGCTACAGGCCACAGCCGGTATCACCGACGTGTTGACCAAAGCACAAGCGGTGGACCGCTTTGAGCTGCCCGCCGACCGCATTGGTGACATCGTTATGGTCTCAGGGGAAAATATGACCATCGGCACGTCTGAACACCGCCATGACCTTGCTGCCCTCGATGTGCCGCTGCGCAGCCACGGCGGTCTGACCGAACAAGAGGTTCCCTTTATCGCCAATCGGGTGCTTGATCTGCCAAGCCAGCCCGTGTTGCGCAATTTTGACGCGTTCTTTTACGCAACCACCGCAGCCGCCCTTTAAATACGGAAAGCCCACACACCATGACACAAGATATCAAAATTCGTCACGAAGGCATGCGCATCGGCGGTGAGACAGTCTTTACCGATGCGGTTGTCGAAGTCCGCTATCCGTATACCGATCAGGTGATCGGCACCGTACCGGCAGGTACTGCAGAACACGCGCGCAAAGCCTTTGATATTGCTGCCGCATACAAGTCGACGTTAACCCGTTATGAGCGTCAGCAGATTCTGTTTCGCGCCGGCGAGCTGATCCGCGAGCGCCGCGAGGAATTGGCCTATTGGCTAACCTTAGAGCTGGGCATCTGTCAGCAGCATGCGCTTTATGAAACCGGACGTGCTTATGATGTATTTACGCTGGCGGGACAGTTGGCAATTTTAGACGACGGCCAAGTTTTTTCTTGCGACCTGACCCCGCAAGGCAAGGATCGTAAAATCTTTACCAAACGGGAACCGGTTGGCGTGATCTCGGCGATCACCCCGTTCAATCATCCGCTGAATATGGTCAGTCACAAGATTGCACCAGCGATTGCGACCAATAATTGCGTTGTTTGTAAACCAACAGAATTGACACCTCTGACCGCGATCGCACTGGCCGATATCTTGTATGATGCCGGCCTGCCCCCAGAGATGTTTCAGATTGTAACCGGCTGGCCTCAGGACATCGGTGAAGAGATGATCGTCAATGACCAGATCGATATCATCACCTTTACCGGCGGTGTCCCTGTGGGCAAGCTTATTGCGTCAAAAGCCGGTTACAAACGCACCGCGCTGGAACTGGGGGGCAATGACCCGTTGATCATTCTCAATGATCTCGATGATGCCGATTTGGAAAAGGCCGCCACAATCGCAGTGGCCGGGGCGACAGGCAATTCGGGTCAGCGCTGTACCGCTGTCAAACGAATTTTGGTACAGGAGTCAGTGGCAGATCGCTTTGTGCCGCTGGTGCTGGAAAAAGCCAAGGCGATCCGCTTTGGTGATCCGATGGATCCTGACACGCAACTGGGGTGCGTCATCCATTCCCAAGCTGCTGAGCTGTTTGAAAACAGGGTATTAGACGCCGAACGTCAAGGCGCAGAAATCCTGTACCACCCCGGTCGCAAAGGCGCTTTGCTGCCGCCGATTGTGATCGACAAAGTGCCGCATGGCAGCGAGCTGGTGATGGAAGAAACCTTTGGTCCAATCATACCGATTGTCCGTGTACCCGATGATGATGACGCAGTGATGCGCATCTCCAACAGTACGGAATTCGGCCTGTCTTCGGGGGTTTGCACCAACAATTTGCACCGCGCCACAGCCTTTATCAACGGGTTGGACGTCGGCACCTGCAACATCTGGGAACAACCCGGCTATCGGATTGAAA
>DDEJ01000094.1:10921-18118 GCA_002336405.1 Rhodobacteraceae bacterium UBA1957 | reverse complement strand
ACAAATGTGAAGACCTATTCGCTGCCTTGGCCGCGGTAGTCGCCGTTCTGCACATCACATCTTACCCAAGGGAGACTAATCGCAGTCGGTCTGCAGTTTATACAGGCCACCTGCCCGCAGCAGTCTTCCCCTGCGAGCCGCCATGAGTTTATCGCTCATTTTCATTGTTTTGATCGCAGCATTTCTGCACGCGTTCTGGAATGCTTTGGTCAAAGGGTCCGGCGACAAGACGATAGTGCTGGGCCTGATCGCGCTGGGTCATATGGTGCCGGGTATCGCCATAGCGGCGCTGGCACCGATGCCCGGATGGGCCGCAGCCCCCTATATCATCGCCTCAACCCTGATCCATTGGGGATATTATTATTTTTTAAATCTCGCCTACCGAATGGGAGACCTAAGCCTGGTCTATCCCATAACCAGAGGCTTGGCCCCGGTCTTGGTGGCGCTGGGGGCGCAACTGTGGATCGGTGAGACCCTGCCTGCCTTGGCGTGGCTGGGCATTTTCTCAGTTTCGATGGGGGTGATGATCCTGTCGCAGGGTATTTTCAAAACCGGGCTCCCCAAAATATCAATTATTGCGGCGGTTATTGTCGCCGTCATTGTGGCGGCTTATTCGCTGGTCGACGGGGTCGGGGTAAGACTGTCGAACAATGTTATGGGCTATATCGGGTGGCTGTTCACTGCCGAGGCCTGTGTGGCGCTTTTTATCTTCAAAACCCGCTGGGCCCGGCTGAGGATGATGCCGGTCAAAATCCGCCTGCTTGGATTCATTGGCGGTGTCCTGTCGGCCACGGCCTATGCGCTGGTGCTTTATGTCAAGACAGAAGCCCCTTTGGGCGCGGTCTCAGCCCTGCGCGAAACATCAGTTGTTTTTGCCGCGCTGATCGGTGTCATCTGGTTTGGCGAGGGGCCAAAGACCCGCCGTCTTTTGGCTGGGATGACCGTCGCGCTTGGCACTATCCTGATCGGACTGGCATCTTGATCTTGCACCGAAAGGAAAATGCACTGCGACGGGGCTGCCTTCTTCGCGCTTAATCAGTGGCCCTCACCCCTTTACCTTCAACATTTTCGGATCATAGAGCGGCGATAATTGCGCCTGACAGGGAACCCGCTGGCTTGCCACCTCTAATTCATAGGTGCCCGATAATATGAAATCTCGGTCGATCACCTGCTTGCTACGCACAAAGCCCATACCGATTGATTTGCCTATGCTATGGCCAAAGCCAGCCGAGCTAAGCCAACCAACCCGCGCACCGTTGCGATAGATCGTCTCGCGGCCCAACAAGATCACATCCGGCTCCGTGGTGAAAATTGTCATCCGCTTTTTCACCCCGACCGAGGCCTGCGCCGCCACCGCATCACGGCCCTTAAAGGCCAGATTGGTGTCAAGTTTGACCGCAAAGCCTAGCCCGGATTCAAAGGGTGTATGATCGGGTCCGATATCGGCAGACCACGCCCGATATCCCTTTTCCAGTCGCAGGGTTTCAATGGCACGATAGCCCGCGTTGCGCAGGCCGTGCGCCGCGCCGGCGCGATGGATCGCCTCATAGACCGTGACTGCATATTCCACCGGCAAATGCAGCTCCCAGCCAAGTTCACCAACATAGCTAACCCGAAGCGCCCTCACCGGACAGCCCGCAATGCCGATGGTTTTTGCCGCGCCAAAAGGCAGTGCATCATTGCTGATGTCATCGCCCGTAATCTCCTGCAGGATAAGGCGGGCGTTCGGGCCAAACAGTGACAACACAGCATAGGCAGACGTCACATCCACCAATTGTGCATGCATCCCCACCGGAATATTTCTACTGATATGGTCAAAATCATGGGTCACAAAGCCGGTGCCGGTAATAATATAATATTCGTCTTCGGCAATCCGGACACAGGTAAGATCACATTCAATGCCACCTTGATCGTTCAGCATCTGGGTATAGATCAACGACCCCACGGGTTTGGACATATCATTGGCGGCAATCCAGTTCAGCGCCGCCTCGGCGTCCGGCCCCTTGAGTACAAACTTGCCAAACGATGTCTGGTCAAATAACACCGCGGCCCCGCGCGCCGCGTTGTGCTCGCGGCCAACCGCAGCATGCCAGTTGGGGCGTTCAAATGTATAGATATCATGCGGTACCTCGCCCAGATCAGTGTCAGCATACCAATTGGGCCGTTCCCAGCCGAGTTTTTCACCAAACACAGCGCCGTCCGCTTTTAACGTCTCATATAGTGGTGATTTCCGGCAAGGCCGGCCACTGTCATGCTCTTCGGCCGGCCAGGCCATCGTATAATGCTTGCCATAAGCCTCATAGGTCCGCGCGCGCACCCAATCGGTGTCGAAATGCGGCTGGCCAAAACGTCTTATGTCGACAGCCCAAAGATCGTAAGGCGGGCCGCCGTTTGCCACCCATTCTGCCAGCGCCATCCCTGCCCCGCCACCGGCAGCAATTCCATAGGCATTAAAGCCAGCGCCGACATAAAAGTTTTTCAATTCCGGCGCTTCGCCCAAGATGAAATTACCATCGGGCGTAAAACTTTCCGGTCCATTGGTCAGCGTTTTGATACCTGCGGTTTGCAACGCCGGAACCCGCCCTAGCGCCTGTTCCATTATTGGTTCAAAATGGTCAAAATTACTGTCCAGCAACTGATAGTGAAAGCCTTTTGGAATCCCGTTTTTAGCCCACATAATCGGGTTGGGCTCATAGCCGCCCATCACCAGACCGCCAACTTCTTCCTTGTAATAGGTCAACCTGTCAGGATCGCGCAGAGTGGGCATATTCGGCGACACACCAGCGATAGGTTCAGTGACCATATATTGGTGTTCAACCGACACGAGTGGCACGTTCACGCCAGCGCGTTTGGCAAAATCACGCGTCCACTGACCGCAACACGCAATCACCACGCCGCACGATATATACCCCTGAGAGGTTTCGACCCCTTTGATCACACCTTTATCAATCTCAACCCGTTTGACCTTGGTGTCCTCATATATCTGCGCCCCCGCCATCCGTGCACCCTTGGCCAGTGACAGGGTGATATCGGAAGGGTTGGCTTGACCATCCGTGGGCAAAAACGCCGCTCCAACCACGTCATCCACAGCCATCAGAGGCCAGAGATCTTGGGCTTCGCGTGGGCTCAGCAGTTGCATATCAAGCCCGAAGGAATGCGCCGTTGTGGCTTGGCGTTTGACCTCGGTCCAACGCTCTTGATTACACGCAAGCCGCAGGCCACCGTTCATTTTCCAACCCGTCGCCTGCCCGGTTTCTTGTTCAAGCGTTTTGTAAAGATCAACCGAATAGCCCAGCAACTGGGTGATATTGGCACTAGACCTCAATTGGCCCACCAGACCCGCGGCGTGAAAGGTTGTGCCCGAGGTCAACTTGGCGCGCTCAAGCAACACCACATCCCAGCCTAGTCGCGACAAGTGATAAGCCGTCGAACAGCCTACAATCCCACCGCCCACGATGACGGCCTGAGACACGCTTGGAAAATCAGTCATGACGCATTCCCTTGTTGGCTAAATTGCGCAAAGCTACGCTCAAAGCGGTCGAGATTCCCAGCCGTATAAGCGCGATAGTCAAAGTCAATTTGCGAGGTAGTCTCGCTGACCATGCTCCACATAGTTTCACGCAGCAAAGAGGCACATTTCATCGCCTCATAGCACCGCCAAAGAGCGGCGTCCGGCGCCGTGCCGAAATAGCGTTGCAACATCATTGCTTCGGCCTCAGGCGCCAGGTCACAATTGCTGGCCAGCCCCCCCAGGTCAAACAAAGGCGAATTAAAACCACCATATTCCCAATCAATCAACCAATACTGCGTTCCGGCCCGCAAGATATTTGCAGGCAAAAGGTCATTATGGCCCAGCACCAGATCAACCGCCCCCACAGCGCGCTCTAACGCGGCGGCGTGTTCTAACAATCCGCCGAGACGTGCTTGATGTTCAGAGCGGTGTTCGCGCAGCGTTGCGGCGTAATCGCGTAAAATGTGAAAGACCGAAAAACTCAGCACTGGGCCGCGCAAATGGTTGGGGATACGCACATGCGCGCGCTTGATTAAATCAACCACACATCCCAGTGTTGCCGCGTCGTTCAAATCGGCCTCGGCAAGTGGGGTGCTGTCGATATACTCAAGCACCATAACCGCCGGCTCGGAATGCACCACAGCCGGTGCTACACCTGACGCCTGAGCCGCGCGGCTGATTGCCAATTCATTCCACCGCATCACCATATGTTCAGGGATATCCTGACCAAGCCGCACAACATATTTTTTACCTTGATCATGGACCAGAATATTGTGGTTGGTAATTCCGCCGACCAGCGGCGCAGCGGTCACATCGCCCGACCAACACGTCAGGGACACCGCCCTGTCTATCGCCTCTTGAGGGGTCATTGAAACACCCGCCTTTCCCGCCCGATACATCCATTTCTGACACTGTATGCTCAGTAATTATGCGATGAAACGCAACGGGTAAATCTGCGGGAACGGACAACTTTAGTATCTTTTTTTCCACAGCCAACCCAATGTCTCAATATCGATAGGATTATACAGCAAGATCGACCGTCGCCGAGACGTGTTAAAACACACACCAAAGCCAGTCAGGCAATTTAAAGACCCAAAGATTCTCTATGATATGAAGCAAAACGCAGTTCTGCGAGATATTTACGCAGCCTACCCATATTTTATCAGCCAGACCAATCGTGACAGCCAGGCAGCACGGCATATCTGGGCACAGCAGATTTTAATGTACCGTATTTAGGCCACTTTAAGGGGGTAAAGACCTCCGCAGCGCTTTTTTTAAAAATACGACCAACCTCTCTGCGGAACCAATGTTTGGCGGTCCTATTATAATCACTGCTATTCTATGGAAAAGAATGTGAAATGCACCTTGTCGATGCCCCCCACGCCCGTCAGAGATATCAACGTTGCATTCATGGTTATTCGCAAATCTTCCGCCAGTGCCTGACGCGCTTCGCGACCAGTCACTTCCTGTTCGGTATAAGTGCTCATTGTTGCAATAACCTCTTGGCTCAAGTCCGGCATATGGGCCTCGATATTTGCGACACTGGTGCCATCGTCCTGTGTCAAAACCCCGACTCCAAGATCCAGCACCCGCCCCAAGCCTTTCAAGTTGCCCGTCAAAATCGCTGGAAACTCGAAAAACGCCACTGATGCCAGCGCCTCTTTTGGGAAGGCCGTCTCAGCGTCTGGCGCCACGGTGGGGCAGTTTTCTCCATCATCAGCAACAGGTTCATTTACGGGCAGTTCCTTGCAAAGGGCCAGGCCTGCCCCGTCAAGCCGACTTTGCATCGCGGCCATACGGTCTTCAGCCTCGGTCACCCGATCCTGCAATTCTAGCGCATTCTGCAAAATTTTCGGAGCGATAATCTCGGTCACATCTTCCAACATTTCATCGCGCTCTTCACAGGTTCCGGTGGTGACCCCCCCATCATCAAGTTCGGTCAGTTTCCATTTACCGCCGCGCTCTTTTAAAAAACCCAAATACAAGGGGTCGTCGCTTTGGTTAAAGGCAAAGCCGTCATCAATTTCGGTCAAGACCAAATCGGGGGCAGACGGCATCGTCCAGCCTCTTCTTTTTTCCAACAAGACCAACGGAAAACTGTCACCTCCAAGTTTGCATTCAAATGCCAATACGCCGCGCAGTAATGTTGAAACATCGTCTATTTTTGAAATATCTTGATTTGCTTTTGCAACGGCTATTTTCGCCTGAGGGGCCTGTTCCGCCTCATCATCTGTCCCGTTAATAGTCTGTGCAGACACTGCACTGGATAATCCAAATAGTATTAGTACCAAAGAAAATGCATAATGTGGCATCGATATTTGCTCCGAACGTTAAGGACGTATCAGAAATTCCCAAGGATCCCTTAGCAAAACAAACCCTTGAACGGCATCTCCAATTGCTAGTGTAACAGGACCGCAAACAAGTCTAAAGCCACCCATCTGTAAATCTTTTAATTTTGAGCAAAAGTACCTGTGAGCAAAAGCGATTAAAACCCAACAGAGTTGTAAAAGTTTGGAAAGCTATTGGTTTATCACCAATGGTTTTTTAATCTCGCCCAGCGCATTAAAACTGCTTTCAGGACGTATCGCGAATTGCCCGTAAAACTGCAACAATCTGTTGGTCGCGTTTGGCTGCCATGTCTTCAAACCCGCGCCCCGCCGCCATTTCGTTGCACCCATCCACCATTCGGTCGCGCAATTCTTGGGTCAATTCTGGTGCGTCAAGTCTGGTCCATGGCAATTTCAGCGCCGGGCCAAACTGATCGAGGTTGGTTGCCATACCGCCCGCCCCACAGGCCACATGAAACGCCATACACTGGCCTTGAATGGCCATGCGCGGCGCCGGGCCATTGATCAAAGCCGTGTCAATATCGGCGGCAGTCGCCTCGCCATTGGCCACCATATGCAGCGCCTCGCGCCACAGCGCCTCTTGCAGGCGGGTTGCCACAAACCCAGGAATTTCCTTTTTCATAATCAAAGCCGCTTTACCGGCACTTTCATAAAAAGCCCCCGCCCATGTGACGGCAGCCGGATCGGTCAGCTTGCCCCCGACGATCTCAACCAGCGGCAGCAGATACGGCGGATTAAACGGGTGGCCGATAACGCAGCGCTGAGGTGTGGCACAATCGGCCTGAATTTCGGTCATGGTCAAACCCGAAGTTGAGGAACCGATAACCACATCAGGGGGTGCCAGCCGGCCAAGTTCCGCATAAAGCGCGCGCTTTAAAGGCAGGTTTTCAGGGGCACTTTCCTGAATAAACTGCGCACCTTCGACCGCCTGCTGCAAATCGGTGACAACCCGTAGCCGGTCACGCGATGCACCGGGGGCCAAGCCCAAATCCATCAGGCTTTTCCAAGCGGTGTCAAGGATCGCTTCAAAGGCGGTAGCCTCGCTTGCATCATGCAGATACAACGTCACATCATAGCCTCTGGCCAAAAAATGTGCCGCCCAGCCACCGCCAATCGGCCCGCCCCCCAAAGAGGTAACACGGGTCACTTTCTGGGGATCAGTATACATGGTTATTCGCCTCGAAACTTTGGTTCACGTTTTTCAACAAACGCCGCAATGCCTTCTGCGGCATCGTCAGACTTTAACATTTTACGATACGTCGGCATCGGATCGCTACGCATTTTGTGGAACGCCTGTTGCAATGGTACACATTCAATCTCTCGCTGCACTTCTTTGAC
>DDEJ01000094.1:0-10530 GCA_002336405.1 Rhodobacteraceae bacterium UBA1957 | reverse complement strand
CCGTCATGAGATCCTGTTTCGGCACCACTTTGTTCACCAACCCGTAATGCGCCGCCTCAGCGGCCGTCATCCGACGACCCAGCAAGAACATCTCCATCGCAATATTATGTGGAATTAACCGCGGCAAGCGCTGCAAGGCACCGGCGTCAGGGACAATACCCAAGGGCATTTCCGGCAGGCCAAATTCGGCGTGATCGGCCGCAATCAACAAATCACACCCCATCGCCATCTCAAAGCCTCCGCCGATCGCCAGACCGTTAATCGCGGCAATGACCGGTTTGTTCAACTGCCAGTTTTCCGTCAACCCGGTAAAACCGCCGTCACCATAATCATCAGTTTCCCACCAATTATCCAGTTGCATTTCGCCAGCGTTGAGTGCTTTCAGATCCCACCCTGCCGAAAAAATCTTATCACCACCCCCCGTCAGAATCGCCACACGCAATTCGGGATCATCGCGCAATTCGCAGAACGCCGCTGCCAGGGCTTGCGAGGTCGGCACATCGATCGCATTGACCTTACCACGCTGTAGTTTGACTTCCAGAACATGGCCGTTCCGGGTAACCTCGATATCGTTTGACATCTTCTTTCCTTATTGAAATGCTGGAATAACCTCGTCACAAAACAGCTGTAATGACTGTTTTTGTGCCTCCATTCCCAGCCCGAGACTGGCGTAATAGATAAATTCATCCACGCCCAGAGATTGATATTTTTGCAGTTTTTTGATCACCGTCTCCGGAGAGCCAAACAATAGATTTTCCTCAAGCATTGCCGCATTATATTGTTCACGGCCCTGCAACTCATCCAAAGGGACTTGTTTCGGGAACCCATTTTTGACATCGCCAAGGTTGCGGAAAAGGTTTTCAAACTGACCCAGGACGCATTGAATTGCAGCTATCGCCGCGTCACGGCCTGCGGCGTTTTCATAGACCGCCGCATGGCGCATCATTGCAAAGTTTGGCCGAAAGCCGTTATCGGCTTTTGCAACGGCCGCATCCAATTGCTGTTTATAAAGTTCAGCCTCTGAAAACCCCCGCGTCAGGGGCCAGCTCATCACATGGCATTTTTCGCGCAGCGCATAATCAAAGGTAATCGGCGACCGGGCCGCGACCCATACCGGCACCTCAGGCTGCACCGGCTTGGGACAGGACGTCGCGCTGGGAAATTGCCAAAACTGTCCGTCATGGGCCACATCACCCTGCCATAAGGCCCGTACCAGCGGCAGCATTTCTTGCATATACTTCCAGCCGTCTGATTGTTTAAGCCCCGGATGCATACGATCAAATTCACGTTGATAGGCCCCCGAACCGATGCCAAACTCCAACCGGCCGCCCGAGATCAAATCCAGAAAAGCCGCCTCTCCAGCGAGATTGATCGGATGCCAATAGGCCGCCGTTGCCACAGCAGTGCCCAGCCGAATGGTGTCGGTCTCGCCCGCCCACCACGTGAGGATTTGAAACGGGTTTGGTGCGATTGTCATTTCCAGCGCATGATGTTCAGCCGACCAGACAATATTGAACCCACCGCGTTCGGCCATCTGCACCATCTCAAGCGTGTGGCGCGCCACTGCGTTCATGTCAGTGTCGGGGCCCATGCGCTCAAGGTTGACAGCGAGTTGAAATTTCATAGCAAAACCTCCTCAGCGCATCACAAACGGGTTGCTCATCGGCTCTGACGAGGTGTTCATCCAAATCGTTTTGGGTCGTGTATAATCATACATCGCCTGAAAGCCGCTTTCGCGCCCATAGCCCGAGCCTTTGTTGCCGCCAAACTCGGCAATCGGCGAGACAACGCGGTAGGTATTGACCCAGACAATACCCGCCTCGATCGCCCGCGCCACCCGCAAGGACCGCGCGCTGTCTTGGGTAAACACACCCGCAGCCAGCCCGTGCACGGTATCATTGGCCAGTTCGATCACCTCGGCTTCAGTTTTAAAACGCAGCACACTGAGTACAGGCCCAAACATTTCCGTATCGACGATATCCATATCCTGACGCGGGCAATCGATGATCGTAGGCTCATAATAATTGCCACCCAAATCATCGGGACGTTTGCCGCCACATAAAACCGTACCACCCTGCGCCTGTGCTTTGGCGACCTCGGCCTCGACCCGCGCCATCTGGCCCAAGGTGCATAATGGTCCCATCTGCGTGTCATCATGCAAGGGGTCGCCAATTCGGATAGTTTTTGCTAGCGCCACCATCCGTTCAAGAAATGCGTCGGCAATATCCTCGTGTAGATACAACCGTGAGCCCGCCACACAGCTTTGTCCAGTTGCGCCGAAAATTCCCGCGATCGATCCGTTCACAGCACTTTCGATATTGGCATCGTCAAACACGATAAAAGGTGATTTGCCGCCCAGTTCCAAAGAAACCTCAGCAAAATTTTCCGCCGAGTTATACAGGACATGTTTCGCCGCACCCGGCCCGCCGGTAAATGAGATTCGCGCGACTTTCGGATGACTGGTCAGCACCTTGCCGCAAGGGTCACCATGCCCAGTAACAATGTTGACAACACCCGGCGGAAAACCCGCTTGCTCGATCAGGGCACCAAATTCCAACAGGGCCGCTGAAGCATGCTCAGAGGCTTTTAAAACCACCGTGTTGCCTGCCGCCAAAGCCGGACCGATTTTGACAGCCACCAGAAACAACTGGGAATTCCACGGCACAACTGCGGCAACCACCCCAAGCGGTTCCCGATCGGTAAATACAAACATATCAGGCTTATCAATCGGCAACACCTCACCCACGATTTTATCCGCACATCCGGCATAAAACTGAAAAAATTCCGCAATATATTTGGCCTGCCAGCGAGTTTCTTTCAACATTTTGCCGGTATCCACACTCTCAATACGGCCCAAATGTTCAGATTTTTCCGCCAGCAAATCAGCCAGTTTGCGCAACATTTGCCCGCGCTGGTTTGGCAGCATTGCGGCCCAAGGCCCCGTCTTAAAAGCCCGGTGGGCGGCCTGAACAGCGCGATCGACATCCGCAGCTGTGGCCTCGGGAACGCGACTCCAAACCTGACCCGTTGATGGGTTAACGCTGTCAAACACGGCCCCGTCCGATGCCGGCACCCAGGCTCCATCTATCAACATTCTATAGGTCTGAATTTCTGACATTGGGTTGATCCTTCTGTTTGGTATACCGATTCCCATTCTTGACGGTTATTGCATAAACAAATGCGATTTTTCGCCACACTATGGCGAAAATAAAGTGTACACGCAGGCTTTGCCCAGTCTAGTCTGGTACTCATTGCGCAAAAACACTTCTGAGGGAGGCCGAATGGAAGACAGGGAGATCAACGGCACCGTTTTTTCCGAATTTGGCGAGAAAACCGCACCCGCGATCATTCTGATCCATGGATTAGGCCTGAATAAAGACGTCTGGCAATGGCAGGTGGCAGCGCTGTCGCAACATCACCGGGTGGTGAGCTATGACCTGTTTGGACACGCCAAGAGCAAAGCGCCGCCCGCAACACCGTCACTCAAGCTTTTTGCCGATCAGACCCAAACCCTTATGAATTATACCGGGATCGAAAACGCCACTGTAATCGGCTTTTCTCTTGGGGGTATGATTGCGCGTCGGATCGCCCAAGATGCACCACAACGGGTCAACAGTTTGGTGATCCTACACTCACCACATCAACGCAGCGCCGCGGCACAACGCGCGATCCTTGACCGCGTGGCGCAGGCACGTGAGCAGGGGTCAGCAGCCACAGTAGAGGCCGCATTAGAGCGATGGTTCACCGCGCCGTTCCGCCACAAAAATCCTAAATTGATGGAGCTTGTGCGCGCTTGGGTCCTGGACAATAAACAAGATATTTATCACACTATTTATCAGGTCTTAGCGACCGGTATCGATGAAATTACCAACCCCACGCCTGCGATCAGCTGCCCAACCCTCGTTATCACCGGTGACGAAGATTTCGGCAACGGCCCGGATATGGCACGGGCCATTGCAAATGACATCAACGGTGCCGAGCTACATATCTTGAACGGACTGCGTCACATGGCGCTGGCCGAAAACCCCGCAGCTGTCACGCAGCCAATTCTTAGGTTTCTGACCTCGCACTTAAGGACGCCGATACCAAGGCAAAGCGCACAGGGCGATGCACATGACTGAAACCACAGGTATTTTAAACGGTGTCAGGGTTCTCGACCTCAGCCGCATGCTGTCGGGCCCCTATTGCACAATGATGCTGGCCGACCACGGCGCGGAAGTGATCAAAATTGAAAGTGGAACCGGCGACACAAGCCGGGCCAACGGACCGTTTCGAGACGATGATCCAGATCATCTGTGGGCGGGGTATTTCGTCAGCCTGAACCGGTCAAAGAAAAGCGTCACGCTGGATTTGAAAACCCCAGACGGCAAGGCCGCATTCTGCACTTTGGTGCGCGATGCCGACGTCTTGGTCGAGAACTTTCGCCCCGGCGTGATGGAGCGATTGGGACTATCTTATGAATATCTCGCAACGCTCAACCCACGTTTGGTCTATGGCGCAGTTCGCGGTTTTGGCGATCCCCGTTCGGGTCAAAGCCCCTATGCCGATTGGCCGTGCTATGACGTAGTGGCCCAAGCGATGGGCGGCCTTATGGCGATCACCGGACCAGATGCGGCGAGCCCAACCAAGGTTGGACCGGGGGTCGGAGATATTTTCTCAGGCATGATGATGGCCTTTGGCCTGATGGCGGCGCTGCGCCACGCAGATGCAACTGGCGCAGGCCAATTTGTCGATGTTGCCATGTATGACGCAATGATCAGCCTGTGCGAACGGGCGGTCTATCTCAACGACTTCACCGGGACTGTGCCGGGCCCCGAAGGCAACAATCACCCATTTTTAGCCCCGTTCGGGCTGTTTGGCGCCCGCGATGGCGCCGTGGCTCTTGGCATCGTCGATGACGCCTTTTGGCGTGCCTTAGCCGGTGTCATGCAAGGCGACGCTTTGGTGTGCGACCCGCGGTTTTCCACGCGCGCAGCCCGGGCCGAAAACCGCCAGGTGCTCAACACGCTGGTCGGTGCCTGGACGGCCCAATACTCCAAAGCAGAATTGACACAAAAACTTGGCGGTCTGATCCCCTATGGGCCGCTGCAAACAGTCCAAGACATGATCAACGACCCGCATGTCGCCGCGCGCAATATGCTGAGTACTATTGCCAATCCCGACAATCCCGACAGACCGTGGCAGGTGGCGTCAAATCCACTGAGGTTTGGAGCAGCCCCAATGCCGGCTGCAGCCTCCCCCCCCAAACTCGGCGCCGACAACGCTCATTATTTAACGCCAACCGTGCCCCCACCAATGTCAGATCAAAACAAAAAAGCCCTGCGCGAAGCCTTTGGCAGCTTTGCCACGGGGATCACGGTGGTGGCCACGCGGCAGGCCGATGGAACGCGGCGTGGCTTTACTGCAAATTCGTTCACTTCAGTCTCGCTAGATCCACCTCTGGTGTTAATCTGTATCGCGAAGACGGGCTTAAGCTATGAAGTTTTTCGCACATCAACCTGTTTTTCAGTCAATGTGTTGAGCGACGCACAGCGTGACATTTCGAAAATCTTTGCCTCGCAATCTGCCAATAAATTCGATCTGGGCGAGTGGACCCATGGTGCCGCTGAAATGCCAGTATTGCGTGATGCTCTTGCCAATTTCATCTGTCAGCGCGAAAATCTTGTCGAAGCTGGGGATCATGTCATCATGATTGGCCGTGTGCTGGATATGCAAATCCAGCAGGGCGCGCCCTTGGGATATTTTAAAGGCAATTATTTCTCGGTTGGGTTGGATCAATCCCTGATCTCTGCAGTGCCAAATCCGGCACCCTGAAACTTGGCGGGGTCCTATCGCGTGACAGCAAGGTTTTGTTGAAAATACCCCGTGATGGCAGTTACTCTGTGCCGGCGGCCCCCGCAGAGGACAGCAAACTGGTTGCGCCTGTCACAAGGCGCGCAGCCGTTGGGATGGAGGCAAAGTTACGCGTGCTTGATAGCGTATATCAAGAGAGTGAAACCGGCCTACACAGCATTTTTTATCATGGCAGCGGTACCGACGATGCACCCCAAGGCTATGGGTATTTTGCGATATCAGATCTGCCGCTCGACCAGATTACGGACATGGCAGAGCGATCAATACTGACGCGATATACACAAGAAGCCCGCCGAGGAACCTTTGCGCTCTATCAAGGCAACCAATCCGCCGAACTGTGCATCGCGCCGCTGGGCTGGAACTCTCTTCATTTTAAACGTTTCTATGACCCTTGCGGTTGGCACAAAGCGGTGATGAGTGCTGTTATGTTCGAACGGCCGCAAACCAGTCTCGCAATGCAGTTAAACTGTTTGCACATGAATGCGCTTAGTTTAGACGTTCAGCTCAAAGCGTGCTGCCAGTCTGCCAGACCCTTGCGCCCAACATCAGTCAAACCATAGACGCCAGTCTCGACCTTTACAAACCAGCCATAGTGATTGTCGCGCATAATCGCCGTTGCGGCCTTAACCCCCGTCGCCTTTGCCACCAAAGCGCCTTTTTCAGCACCCGCATTGATCAAATAGGTTGCACATTTAATCGCATCCTGACGGTATCCCGTCACCAGCCCGTGGCGGGTCGCACCACCTTTGTTCGGATCACCATCCAAACGCGCAAATGCGCGCAACAATTTGCCCTGATGTTTAACGGATTTGCGTGGTCGGTAGGGACCGGGATCTTGATGCACCTCAACCAACCCGTCGCCAGTATGCACAGTGAGAACGCCAAGCCCCAAGCGCCGCGCAAGCGTCTTATTTGCGCGCAGAGCTTTTTGAAACCGTTTGCCCGCTTGGTTTGGCACTGCAAGATACACAATGTCTGTGACCGATTGGCGTTCGATGCACTGATGAAACAAGCTTAATGAGAACCCAGTTTTCAGCTCAACAATAAGCGGTGGGTCGTTACCCCGAAGTGCAACAATATCCACGGCACCGACCTCAGCCTTCACTGTATACCCCTGTCGGATTAGGAAGGCTTTTACCGGATCATAAAGGTCGGTCTCACGCATATTTTACCTTTTTGCGATAGAACCCGACCATGAAGTGACAGACGTTTCACGTCAAGGCTCACGGCCTGACAAAACAACATGTCTAAAGCGTTCAAAAGGAATCAATAAACCTACAACATACCCCAAGCAGCAGCACCGAAATAGCCATCGCCTCAGCAAGCCTCACACGTTTGATAAATCAAGCACAAAGCGATGCACATTCGCGAGAGGGTACCGAATAAAGGTGTCGATACAATACATCGCAACATATAACTTCAGCGCCATTAGGGAGTGTCACAATTACCTGTCTTGGACCAAAGCCTCAATCGACACTCTGGCAACAAAAAAGGATGGGTATTGCTACCCACCCAGTTCAACAAGGAGGAAAAAACAATGAAAATTGCTTTCACTATAAATAACGACCCTTTGCGGTTATTTTTTAACAATTGCAGGTTTCTTGTTCCATTTACTTTGATAATCCAAGCCGCCGGTACCGCGTGAACTGATTTGGTAAAAGTAAAAATTTTCGATATAATTCAAGGTCTTTGACTTGGCTATCCTAGACGATGAAAGTGGCTTATTTTCCAAGCCGCCGAAGGTTAAAAGCCTACTTTCCGGTAAATTTATGGTTCTTCCAAATACCTTCCAAGACTTCGCCGTCCGCAAAGGTACATCTGGCCCTGCCGTTCAGCAGGTCGTTCTGATACTCACCAAAACACTTTGTGCCATTGGCATATGTATAAGAGCCCTTGCCATGCTTTTTGCCGTTTCGCCATTCACCGACATATCTATCCCCATTGGAATAGCTTAAAGTACCTTGCCCGTTAAAAGTTGCATCCTGCCAATCGCCAACATATTTAGTACCGTCATCCCAAAGATATTTATCAAAACAGTTATGTGGAAAATCTGTTTTTGGGCAGTCAGGCAAAGCAAAGGCCGCGTTTGCATTAAAAAGCAAAAACGTCGCCACCCAGCCTATATTCAGTGCATATGTTTTCATATTGAAACACTAGCAAAAATACGCGGTGTTTCAAGCTGATTTCCTATTTTTGCGCAACATAAATCAAGGGTTACTTACCCAGCCACGGATACCTAAAGTCATTATTACATATTAGGTATCTAATTATATTGATTTTCATTGACCATAGGCTTCGAATAAACTGAGGTTTAGACCTGTTCAAACTGTCTTTAAGATGTGCAAAACCCTATTTAAGGATTTACATCCACCCCATATTGAACAACTCACGGTTTTTGGTGAATAAACGAATGCGGTGAACGAGAAAATTTGAAAAAGATGCTAAACAAGGGCCAGATTCTGGCAGGTTGCAACCGGTACAGTGCGATGCTGAATGCGCACGAAAGATCGATCCTAGCGCGACAAAAATCGTGTTTAAATCCATTACTCACCACAAGAAAGGGCGCTCGCCTTTAAAGAACTACTTTCAGGCACAATACGCCCACAAGCGCCTCAGTCATGTATGCTTAAGGGGTGTTATCGCCTATCTAAGATCGAAGCGTGGTCATTAATTTATCCAACCGCCACTGAATTGCAGGCCTTTATCATCTCAACATCTTCTTGTGTGCCTTTGTAAATGCCGTTAATATCATGTTCAAGCGCTGCATGGCGGCTGCCGGGGTTGAATATCAGGTGGTCGCCTCGGAAAACCGTAATGTCACACACAACAGGGCCTTTGCCATGCGCCGAAAGTTAATTGATGTCCAAATCCCATTTTTTATCCCGGTTTGGCGACGCGTTGTGGTTGTTGCGCTTTGTTTCGGGTGGGCCTTGCTTGAAGTTACAGCAGAAAATACCGAATGGGCTGTTCTTGCAGTAGGCATCGCAATTTATTGTGCCCACCAGTTTTTTCTCGCTTTCGACCCCAAAGAAAAATAGCCAAGGCCTAGGTTTATTTGAAAAGTTTTCAAAGAGCTGCGTCAAACCCGCAGAGCTGAATTATATCGATATGATAGATCTGGCGAAAAGACGCTCCAAGAATTAACCTACTTTAATATGATTGGATAAAACTCCGGAGCCAACGATGAAAAATATAATAGAGAGTGTCTCTGCGGTGTGGTTTCTTGGGGCATGCAAGGGGCATTTCAGTTTTTCGGTATGTGCCAATGTTCTTTGTGTTGCAAAATCTTGAGATCTGCACTGGCACAAATGCGTTTGTCCCTGTTGAAGGTATCCGTTGGCGCACAGGTGCCAATAATGTGGGACATTACAACAGACCGCCACCCAGTCAGTTTGAAACTGCCTTCTGCAAAACCTGCCGCGTGTGCGCTGCGAACATTTATATCAGAAGAAAATCGGTCAAAACTCTTTTGGGCAGCGCGTTGGACTGGCTCAATATCCAACCCACTTTGGTCTGCTAAGAAGACCCTCCCGAAGGGTTTTCAAACCTAAGCGCCGCCTTGATCAAATACATTATTGTAATACAGCCCAAGCCCAGAGCTTAACTGAAACCTGTACTTGTTGGATTTATGCTCTGGGTTCTTTATAGAGGCGACTGAGAGCAGAGCGAGACTGGAATGACCCAATGACCAAAGATACGAACCAGAATATGGATTGGACACGTTTTGAAGGGCATAACCTGCCTTACGGAAGCACTGCCCTGTTCACTAAAAACGGCACGGCGCAGGCAGAGATAGATGAAGCCAGAGTGGCGTTGGCTGAGTTCCTGATGAAGAAGTTGAAAAATATGCAAGGAGTAGACCCAAGAGAAGCACAGCTTTTATGCGCCTGTTTTGCGCGCATGTTACCCGATGAACAGCTTGATCTGCATCTGGCCCAGAAATCCCGATTCAAAGGGGACCTAGCGACAAACAAAACCGCTGCCTTTGAAGACCTTGCCGTGTCGGCATTAACAATGGTCTTTCAACTCAATGCGATCGTCTCTGCCGGGGTTGATGACTAAACGCAAATCAGTCGCCCATCAGCTTTTTGACACTTACTCTCGCTGCCTATATTCGACACTCTGACGCTTGACTGGCGCGTCGGGGCAAAGCCTTACTTTGTCTGTCCCTGTACGATGAGGTCAAGAACCATCGCACAGAATGAAATTGCGAAACCCGCCGGGATAGCCTGACCGACATTCGCATATTGCAAGGCTTCCAAGACATCTTCGCCTAAACTCTTGGTACCGATAAGCGAGGCGACAACAACCACCGTCAATGACAACGTGATCGTTTGATCAATCCCGGCGCAGATTGATGGGCTGGCCAGCGGCAGCTCAACGCGGGTCAACAAATACTACTTGTTGGCGCCAAAAGAGACCGCTGCCTCGCGCACGCTGTCAGGCACGCCGCGCAGGCACAGCACGGTCAGACGAACAACAGGTGTCCCACCAAAAATCAACGTCGAGACAAGGGCTGCCGGCTTGTCCGAGCCAAAAAAGGCAATCACCGGTATCATAAAAACAAAGGCGGGCATGGTTTGCATGAAATCCATGATAAGCTGGATAAACGAATAAATTCGAGGGCGACAGGCGCAGAACCTACCCACTGGAATACCAATAAGGACGGACAGGCAG
>DDEJ01000162.1:485-3639 GCA_002336405.1 Rhodobacteraceae bacterium UBA1957 | reverse complement strand
AGTGGCTCAGCGTGTTGGACAATGTGCTCCTGCCAATTTCTCTCACTCAAAGCGTGCAGAAAGTGGATCGTGACAAAGCCAACGCGGTTCTGGGTCTTGTCGGGCTCGAAGGGTATGGTTATCGATATCCAGAGCAATTATCCGGTGGCCAACAGAGCCGAGTAGCTCTGGCAAGAGCGCTGATCACAGATCCGGCATGTCTGTTGATGGACGAACCATTTGCCGCGTTAGACGCCCTAACCCGCGAGGAGTTGCAAGATGATTTCTTGCATTTGGTCCACGCTCACAACACCAGCGTCCTTTTTGTTACACACGACATCCCAGAGGCAGTATATCTTGGCGACAAGGTGGCTGTGATGGAGGGTGGCAAGATCGTGTCCGAAACGCCCATTTCTCTCAACCGTCCGCGCAGGCCAGACTTAAAATACAATGATCAATTTAATATCCTGTGCCGCAATATTCGCGGAGCAATGGCCGCTCGACACACGCGACACAGAGGTGCAGCATGACCCGGTTTGGTCTGCCTTCGCTGCTTGTTTTTTGCGGCCTTATTTTGCTTTGGGAAGCGGCAGTGCTTCGAACGGGTGTGTCAGAAATAATTTTGCCCGCACCCTCCGCAGTTGCCGCTGTTCTCTATGACGGCCTGGTCACTGGTTTTCTTTGGCCGCACATCTGGATCACCACCACAGAAACCCTTCTGGGCTTGTTTCTGGGCTGTAGTATTGGGTTTTTATCGGGTTTGCTTCTGAGTGAAAGCTCTGGACTACGCCGTCTACTGTGGCCCTATATATTGGCTAGCCAAGTGGTTCCCAAACTGGCTTTGGGGCCATTATTCATCATTTGGTTTGGTTTTGGCATGAAATCGACGGTGATTATCACCGCGCTGATTTGTTTTTTCCCACTGCTGGAAAATACCCTGACCGGCCTTGACTCCGCCCCGCGGGAAAAACGTGATCTGTTTCGGATGCTAGGTGCCAACCGCTTGCAAACCCTTTTCAGGCTGAAAATTCCATCGGGGCTGCCAATGATCATGACGGGGGTGCGTATTGCAGGCGTTCTGGCACTTGTCGGTGCTGTTGTGGGAGAATTTATCGGCGGGAATAGTGGTCTTGGTGCTAGTATAATCGCCGCACAGGGCATGATGGATTCTGCCCTCATGTTTGCACTTTTCATCGTAATCGCCGTTTTGGGGTTACTCGTTTATCATCTCACAGCTGCACTGGAATACTTTGTCCTGCGTGGCTTTAAAAGGAACACAAAAACTCATGCTTAAATTAATCAGTGCGCTTGGTGCGATCATTTTGTTTTTCCACTCGGCGCCTTCGCAGGCGATGGACAGCCTCCGCATCGCAGGTTGGAGCAAACCGATCAGCGAGATCACCAATATTCTTGCCGAACCTGACAAAGGGTTCTTTCAAGCACAAGAGATTGATCTGGGATATGTGTCAGGCACGGGTGGCGGCTCTGCGATTACCAACATGCTTGCCGGCGCCGCGGAAGTTGCTTTTACCGATCCGGCTTCATTTTATCAGGCGATTGATAAGGGGGAAGATCTGGTCGCAGTCTATAACATTTATCCACAGAATGTCTTTAACGTGATTTCCCCGGTGGGCCGCGGTATTACCAAGCCTGAAGATCTAAAGGGTAAGACCATTGGTGTTTACAGCCTGTCAAGCGGCACGCGCCAGAACCTACAGGTTCTGTTGCATCAAGTGGGTCTGACCGAGGATGATGTGACCATTGAGGTAACCGGTTTGCTCAATTTTGCCCCCGTTATTCAAGGGCAAGTGGATGCCACGGCAGCCACCGATACTGGACTTTATGTTGGCGGCCTGAAGGGGTTGGGCGATGTGAATGTGATCAATGTCAAAGACAGTCTGAACGTGCCGAGCGATATGTTTGTGGTTACGCGGTCCTATTATAATGCCAACAAGCCGCTGTTGCGCCGCTTTCTGACCGGCTATCGTGACAGCGCAGCCTGGATGATTAAAGCCCCAGCCGAGGCTGCTAAGATCGCGGTTGAGCGCTCGATCAATGGCCGCAACGAGACCGTCAATCTGGAAATCATCAAAATTCGGAATATTTCGGCCCAATCTGTCATCACCAAAGCCCGCGGATTGGGGCATTTTAATATTGATCTGCTGCAAAAGGGGGCAGATACGTTTTACGAATTGGGTCTGATTGGGGCAAAACTTGACATGAACAAGTTCATAAAAACTGATCTGATCCCGAACTAAAATTATGGATTTCAAAGGTAAAACAGTTCTTGTTACTGGTGCTGGTCGCGGCATCGGCGCAGCCATTGCAAAGGGCTTCGCCGCCGAAGGCGCGATGGTGGTGGTCAATTATTTGCAAAATGCTCTTGCGGCTGATGCAACTGTCGCGGCCTGTGAGCGCCTCGGCGGCACAGCATTTGGATTGCCGGCTGACGTCACCGACCCGGCAGCTGCAAGCGATTTAGTGGCCGGCACCGTCGCAGAATTTGGCAAGATCGATATCTTGGTAAATAATGCATTCAAACCTTATGTCTTCGATCCTGAGACCCGTAAAATGCATTGGCAATTGGATTGGAGCGATTACCAAAGCCAAATCGATGGAACGGTGAAATCCGCGCATTGTCTGGCAAAGGCAGTGCTGCCCGAAATGCTGCGTCGAGCGGAGGGGTCGATCATCAATATCGCCTCAGACTTGGTGGCGCGGCCCACGGTCCCGTATCACGATTATACCACTGCCAAGGCCGCGCTGATCGGTTTCACCAAAAACTTAGCAATGGAACTGGGCCCTTTGGGGGTGCGCGTCAACGCTGTAGCACCAGGGTTAGTCTATCCAACTCAGGCCAGCCAAGCCACTAAAGAGGGCGTCAAAGACATCATTATCGAACAAACCCCCCTGCGACGGATCGCTGCTCCAGAAGATATCGCTGGGCCAGTGATGTTTCTTGCCTCAGATTGGTCAAGGTTCATGACCGGTCAAACTCTGTACGTTGACGGCGGACTGGTCATGGGGTGAAGATCGCTGACACGTTCAAAGGCTCATTGGCAGCGCATGGTGCCGATGTGAGCTGACCGGCATGACTTTACAAAAAACTTCGGCCAGGCTTTTTCTTTCAATGCATCAGTGACTGCGAACCTCATTTTCTTCGGTTTCGTTTTGG
>DDEJ01000162.1:0-120 GCA_002336405.1 Rhodobacteraceae bacterium UBA1957 | reverse complement strand
AAATTGCTCAAGCGCTCGACGCGTTTCAGCGGGTGTTTTGTTGCCCACAGATGAGTGCGGTCTGACGTTGTTGTCGTCGTATCGCCAGAGCGCCAATTTTCTTTGGGCGTCATCTAACAT
>DDEJ01000030.1:8602-11991 GCA_002336405.1 Rhodobacteraceae bacterium UBA1957 | reverse complement strand
TTGCTGATTGCGGGTTTCTTTTTACCGCCGGTTGCGGTGATTTTGATGGCGGCGTGGATCTTGCTGCCGGTCATCTTGTCGGCTGGTTTTGATCCGATCTGGTTTGCCGTGGTTCTGACCATTAATATGGAAATTGGATTGATCTCGCCACCGGCAGGGTTGAACCTGTATGTGATCAATGCTATCGCCCCTGAAATTTCTTTGCGCACGATCTTGACAGGGTCGCTGCCATGCGTGGTCTGCATGGTTTTGGCAATTATTTTGCCGTGTGTGTTTCCCGGGCTCGCGATATGGTTGCCCGATGCGGGCAGGGGGTCAGTTTTTGAGTTTTCTCGCCGATCTTTTATCCACAGTGTTTGAACGGCGCTACCGGCAACCCTCCAATCGCGGGGCAGTCACGCGCCCGCTTGAAGAGCTGGCAAGCGCATTAATCGGCTCGACGGGAGAAACCTCGGGGCTGGTTTTGGCGCAGGATATCCTGTCGGGATTCGAAGAGATGGACGATGCCGGCAAGCTGGCATTTTTCAAGCATATTGCAACGGAGATGAATATTGATCCAGATGCGGTGCGCCGTGCGCTGGATGCCTATGAAAAAGCACCGTCCAAACAAAGTTACCACAGCTTTATGGCAGAATCGGAACCCGGTCGCCAAGAGCTGGTTCGCAGGCTCAATCGCGTGCAGGGGGCGACAGGTCGCTTGGTGCGTATGCGCGCCGATTTGTTGCGTCTGGCCCGCGAAACGCCAGCACTAGCGGCGCTGGATCTCGATTTCAAGCATCTCTTTGCCTCGTGGTTTAATCGCGGTTTTCTGGTGCTGCGTCCGATCAACTGGGAAAGCCCGGCCCATATTCTAGAAAAGATCATTGCCTATGAGGCGGTGCATGCAATCGACAGTTGGGAAGATTTGCGCCGCAGGCTGGAGCCGGAGGATCGGCGCTGCTTTGCGTTTTTCCACCCAGCCATGCCGGATGAGCCGTTGATTTTCGTTGAAGTTGCCCTGACCAAGGGGACGCCGAGCTCGGTACAGGCTCTGTTGGCTCAGGACAGAGAAGCGACCCGTGCTGAAGAGGCGGATACGGCGGTGTTTTATTCGATCTCTAACTGTCAGGCTGGACTTGCCAGTATTTCGTTCGGCAACTCGTTGATCAAGCAAGTTGCTTCTGATCTGGCGGCTGAAAACGCAGGGTTGACCATCTTTGTGACGCTGTCACCGATTCCGGAACTTAAGAACTGGTTGGATCAAGAGGCGCAGGCGCAGAATTTTGAAACCTCATCCAAGGCGGCGGGCACTGCCGCATACTATTTATTGCATGCCAAAACTAAAAATGGTCTGCCTTTCGATCCGGTGGCGCGGTTCCATCTTGGCAATGGGGCGATGATCCATGCGGTGCATGCAGATGCCGATATTTCAGCAAATGGCCGAGAGCAATCGGGCGGTACGATGGTTAATTATCTGTATGATCTCAATAAAGTGGCGCAAAATCATGAACAATTTGCCACAACTCAAAAAATAACAGCCACTGCCAATGTCATGGCCTTGGCCCGCGCAAGTTCGCTCTTTCGTGGCGACGAAAGGTAAAACAGATGGCAAACCCGCTCTATGATAGATTGTTTGGTAGGCATGCTGGCAAGACAACGCCATTTCTTGTGCTGCCTGACGGGCAGGTCCGTTGTCACGATGCTTTTCTGTGCTGGGCGGCACGTCTGTCGCATGCGCTGGTAAACGCGGGGCTGACCCCCGGTGACCGCTTGGCCGTTCAGATCGAAAAATCCGAGCATGCTTTGGCGGTCTATGCCGCCTGTGTTCAAAGTGGTATTGTCTTTTTGCCTCTCAATACCGCCTATACTGCTGCCGAAGTTGCCTATTTTGTCGAAAATAGTGGTGCAAAGATTATGCTGTGTGACAGCCGCAATGAGCCGTTGTTGACGCCGGTGGCTGACGCAGCTGGCGCGCAGTTGAAAACCCTGAATACCGATGGTGGTGGGACCCTTGCAACCGAGGCGGCGCAGCAGCCCGCAACGTTTGAAACCGTTGATCGCGATGTTGATGATTTGGCGGCATTTTTATATACTTCTGGCACCACAGGCCGCTCTAAGGGTGCGATGTTGACCCAAGGCAACTTATTGTCCAACGCTGAAACTTTGGCAGACTATTGGTGCTTTACCGACCGTGACGTGTTGCTGAATGCGCTGCCTATTTTCCACACCCATGGGCTTTTTGTAGCCACCAACATTACACTAATTGCGGGTGGTTCGATGATTTTTCTGCCCAAGTTTGATCTTGACCAAGTTTTGCAACACCTGCCGCACGCCTCAACAATGATGGGGGTGCCGACGTTCTATACTCGGCTGCTGGGTGACGGACGATTTGACCGAGATTTGGTCGACCATATGCGTTTGTTTGTCTCTGGCAGCGCGCCGCTTTTGTCAGAGACCCATGATCAGTTTGTGGCCCGCACCGGGCACCGTATTCTTGAACGCTATGGGATGACGGAAACCAATATGAACACTTCTAATCCCTATGAGGGCGCGCGCCGCGCCGGCACGGTCGGCATGCCTTTGCCGGGGGTCGAGTTGAAAATTACCAACGCGATAAGTGGCGAGACGCTGCCTGACGGTGAGACTGGTCAGATCGAAGTACGGGGCCCCAATGTATTTAAAGGCTATTGGCAAATGCCTGAAAAAACCCGCGAAGAGCTGCGCGAAAACGGGTTTTTTATCACTGGAGATCTCGGCTTGATTGATGCAGAGGGTTATGTCCAGATCGTTGGCCGCAACAAGGATTTGATTATTTCGGGAGGTTATAATATTTATCCTAAAGAAATTGAGATTTTGCTGGATGACCAACCTGCTGTTTTGGAAAGTGCGGTGATTGGTGTGCCGCATTCGGATTTTGGTGAAACCGTGGTCGGGTTTTTGGTTGCACAAGAGGGTTGTCAACCTGACCTAGAGGCGATCAGTGCCACGGTTGGTTTGGATCTTGCGCGTTTCAAGCATCCGCGCAAGCTGATCGTGCTGCCGGAACTGCCTAGAAATACTATGGGTAAAGTGCAAAAAAATCGCTTGCGTGAAGAATACGGGAACTTGTTTTCCTGAAGGCGCCGCAGACTTGCATCCTTTATCCTGTTTGGTTGGCGCTGTAAAAGTTGCTAGGCCATATCCGGAATGCACTTGGCACTGGTGAGAATACAAGCACGTCTTATTGTTTGTCAGTCGGGTTCTTTGAGGAACATGTTGCTCCGAGTTGCTGACGTGCACGGGTTAAATTATTTTGGTTTTGCTCATTTTTGGGCTCACACACCAGCGCCTGAGTATAGCTTGTAACGGCAGCTTGCAGATTGCCTTGATTTTCTAGCGCATTGCCCAGATTGTTATGGGCTTCAGCACAG
>DDEJ01000030.1:508-8269 GCA_002336405.1 Rhodobacteraceae bacterium UBA1957 | reverse complement strand
TCTGGAGCGAGTGCAATGGCGGCTTCATAGCCTGCACGGTCAAGGTCGTACTGACGCAGATCTAGATAGGCCGTTCCCAACATATTGTGCAAGAGCGCCGATTTTGGAAAACTCTCTAAAAGTTGTTGAGCGGCGTCGATCATCTGTCGATGCAAGCCGCTTTCATACAGTTGGGCAAGGAGTTTTATCCGCAGCTCTGGCGGATCATTTCTGGGGGCTGGGTGCTGCATGTCATTACCTGCTTCGGCGCGAAGCACGATCGTCTCTAAGCGCGTAACAATCTCAGGCTGAAGGTTGTTCTGTTTGCCGAGCTCTAGGATTGCGCGCGCGCGACTGGATTTGCCAGCCGATGACAAGGCCTCAAAGTAGCTGACCCAAACTGCTCGATCTGAGGATGTGCCTCCAATGCGCTGCGCAATAATGGTAATGCGTCGAGAGGTTGCTCCACACAGACATACAAAAGGCCAAGATTATGGTTGGCATCGGGGTGTTGGTTGTCGATTTTAAAGGATCGAGAGATAGAGTTTCTCGGCCAGATACAGATCGTTCAATTGATGTGCCGCAATGGCTTGCTGTAAGATAATATTGGTATCGACTGACATGTTTTGCTCCTGAATGCTTGTTTAACAGCGCAAAATTGGTGCCAGTTTTGGGCTGCTCAAAGGATTGACAGGCGGAAAAAGATCTGCGCCCAGTTTGCGCTTTAAATTAGCTTTTAAGTATATGGATTTTCAGATTATTGCGCCATTTTTGCGGGTCAGTTGTCGTTTTGGCGTGTGTTTGTTAAATTGCACAGCTCAATCACTTCTATGATCAAAGGATATGTGGTCTCCGAGGCTACTATCAATTCTCAGGTGTGTGAGGTCAATCACCGGTAATTTCAAAGCTCAAAACCTGAGTTTGGCTGACTTCTATGTTGTGAGTGTTTCAGACAAAGGCGCACTAAAGATAAACTTGCAAGCGCCACATTGGGGCGCGCCTTTGCTTTGGTGGGGATTGTTGAACGCTCAGGGGCTAGTGTTGCATCTGTAAACACCGGGCGCATCGGATTGGGTTTTAAAACATCACGGTCAAGACGCGGTCTGTAAAATTTAGCTGTCCTGTGCCTGCGGATTTGCTTTGGTCGCAAACTATAGATTTCCCCTTTTGCGTCGGCGCCTTGCCGGATCTGTCTGCAGAGATTCCAACGGTGCACTCTATTGAAATCCGCGGCTTATGGACCCCAACGGTGGTCTTTTGGCCGGCTGAGGGATGACATGAAAACGCCCATCTTCACGCAATTTTGATGACGTGGCTCTTGTTTTGCCCGCTGGACTGCCCAGCTGTAGGCAATATTTACTACCGTATTTTTAAGGAGCTTTCCGATGGATGACGCCATATCATTTTCACCCGCCCCCGATCTGCAGGTTGCCGAGTGGATCAATAACGATGGTCCGGTCACTTTACTGGGGTTGCGAGGTAAAGTCGTAGTTCTTGAGGCATTTCAAATGTTGTGCCCGGGCTGTGTGGCACATGGTTTGCCGCAGGCCCAACGAATTTATGAGACGTTTTCGTCTGATGATGTGACAGTCTTAGGGCTGCATACAGTGTTTGAACACCATGCGGCGATGACGCCAGTGTCTCTTAAGGCGTTTGCCTATGAATATAAGTTAAGGTTTCCGATTGGTATTGATGAACCAAGTGCTGGCGGCATGCCGAAGACTATGCAGGCCTATGGGATGCGTGGGACACCGTCTCTAATCTTGATTGATTCTGAGGGCCGGCTGCGAAGCCATTACTTTGGCACGGTATCAGATTTACAGATCGGATATCAGATTGCCAACCTTCTGAGTGAGCGCGTTGCTTCAACGCCGCGAGATCTAGGCGGGCAAGAGGTCAACAGCGGGGTTGCCTGTGATGTGGATGGTTGTCCAGTCCCGTGACATGGGGCCGCCATCTTAGGCGTTGATAGCTTTTGCCAGACGCGACAACCCTGCCTTTTTAAGCAATTTTTGGCGTGTCCACTCTTTGCCTGATAGCTGTTGTGCCTCGGTCAAGACCTGGTCGGAGAGCGCGGTAATGAGTGTGGGATGGTTTCGAAAGTAACCGCACAGAAAACTGTCTGGATCTGAGCGTGACAGCCCCTCTTCGGCTAGGGTGTTGCGGGGGAAATCTGCAGCGTTCAGGGTTACGATCACGTCGGCCGAACCTGCAATGGCCGCAGCCAGAACATGGATATCGTTTGGATCGGGCAACCAGAGACGTGTGGCAAGTGAAGGTGGCCATATAACGGAATTTGCGGCCCATCTAATTTTTAGAAGGGCGATTTCAGATCGGGCTTGCGCCTCGCCGGTAGGCCCAATTTTGCGCGCGGCACGGGCCCATTCTTCAAGAATTCGGTCAGACCAGAGCGGGGTGAACAACCCATGCCCTGCTGCACCCAGTAGCATCTGCCGCATTACTGTGGGGTAAAGCACGCATGTGTCGATAAGCACTTTCATCAATTTGTGGTGCCTTTGTCCTTGATCGCGGCATTGGCCTGATCTCGCAGAAATTTCCAACTAAACCTCAACAGATCTTACCGGTTTTATAAGACTGGTAAAAGGGTTGAATTTTGAGCAGTGCGCAAAGCAATATTGGGGTGAAAATTGCAACTTGTGGTTTGTCCCGCGCAGCTCACCACGTGCACATGGCGCCGAAGGTTGAGGCATCTTGTAAGACGGACCATCATAAACACATGAATTCAATTCAATGGCTTTCCCACCCGATGATACGAAGGTGTTTCAGGTCTTTTATCATATAAAACGCCCTTGCAATCTCAAATTACGTAGATTATGTTAGCGCTAACATACTTGTTAGAGCACAATTTTCGCCGCCTTCAAAGCCCTTCAACGTGAAAAGAGTCTTATGTCTCTCAATGCCATCATTTTAGACGTCACAGAACGTATTCAGGCTAGATCTGAACGGACCCGCAAAGCCTATCTTGATACCATGCGTGCTGCGGCCCAAGACGGGCCGAGACGGGCTCATTTAACCTGTGGAAACCAAGCCCACGCCTATGCCGCGATGGGGGCCGATAAAGAGGCTCTGGTGGCAGCAAGATCGGCTAATATAGGAATTGTGACATCGTATAATGATATGCTGTCGGCGCATCAACCTTTCGAGAAATTCCCGCAAGTGATCAAAGCGGCCGCAAAACGCTATGGCGGCACGGCGCAGGTCGCAGGAGGTGTCCCGGCGATGTGCGATGGGGTAACCCAAGGTCAAACTGGTATGGAACTGTCCCTTTTTTCGCGCGACGTGATCGCTTTGTCTGCGGGGATCGCGCTGTCGCATAATACATTCGATTCAGCTCTTTATCTTGGTGTCTGTGACAAGATTATTCCGGGTTTGGTGATGGCGGCAGCCACATTCGGCTATATCCCAGGTATTTTCCTGCCGGCTGGTCCCATGGTTTCGGGTCTGCCTAACGATGAAAAAGCCAAAGTACGCCAGCAATTTGCGACTGGCGCGGTGGGACGTGAGGCCTTGATGAAAGCAGAGATGGCCAGCTATCATGGTCCGGGAACTTGTACCTTTTACGGCACCGCCAATTCCAATCAGATGTTGATGGAATTTATGGGGCTGCATTTGCCGGGCAGTTCGTTTGTGAACCCCAATACCCCACTGCGGGACGCTCTGACGGTTGCCGGGACCGAGCGGGCTCTTGAAATTACCGGGTTGGGCAATGACTACCGCCCTATATGTGACATTCTGGATGCGAAAACATTTGTAAACGGGATTGTCGGGTTGATGGCGACGGGTGGATCGACAAATTTAGTTTTGCACTTGCCAGCAATGGCCCGCGCGGCTGGAATTTTGCTTGAGCTGCAAGACTTTGATGATCTGTCTCAGGCGACACCGCTGATGGCAAAGGTGTACCCTAACGGTCTGGCTGATGTGAACCATTTTCATGCCTCTGGTGGGCTTGGTTATTTGATTGGTGATCTGCTGAACGAAGGCTTGCTGCACCCGGATACCAAAACAGTGGTCGGAACCGGGCTTGCGGATTACACCCAGGAGCCAGTGTTAAACGACGGTTGTGTGACCTATCGGCCCGGTGCTGCGATGAGCGGTAATGACAAGATCCTCCGCTCAGTTAAATCGGCGTTTCAACCCACGGGAGGGCTGCGGCAACTGGCAGGCAACCTTGGTCAGGCGATGATGAAAATCTCCGCGGTTGCGCCTGAGCGACATGTGATCGAAGCCAGAGCGCGGGTGTTTCATACCCAAGATGCCGTCAAGGTGGCGTTTAAAGCTGGTGAGTTTACCCAGGATACTATTATTGTTGTGCGCTTTCAGGGGCCGATGTCCAATGGCATGCCCGAATTACATGCGTTAACGCCCGTTCTTGCGGTGTTGCAAGACCGCGGATTAAAAGTGGCTTTGGTCACTGACGGGCGCATGTCGGGTGCATCTGGAAAAGTGCCTTCGGCGATCCACCTCAGCCCTGAGGCTGCGGCGGGTGGACCGCTGGCGCGGGTCTGCGATGGTGATATGATCCGATTGGACGCCACCGAAGGTCGTCTTGAGAATCTTGCGACCGATTTTGAGACACGCGTGCCGGCGACCGCTGATCTGACTGGTAATGGTACCGGCGTGGGCCGAGAATTATTTGACGTCTTCCGCCGTAACGTTGGGCGGGCGTCGACTGGCGCGGCTGTTGTCGTTTGAGCCGTTTTTGACAAAACACTGTCGTGGATAAAAACTGTCTAAAAAGAAAGCCTGTCTTATGACCCCCGAAGATGCCTGTAAGTTTACCGATTACATTTGCCGCCTCGCACCGGTAATCCCGGTTCTGGTGATCGAAGATGCGACCATCGCCGAACCGCTTGCCGAGGCGCTGGTCAGTGGTGGTTTGCCCACACTCGAGGTGACCCTGCGCAGTGCGGCTGCACTTGATGCGATCAAGGCGATGTCAAAAGTTGCCGGTGCTACGGTGGGGGCAGGCACCCTGCTCAGCGGGCAAGACGTGCGTGCCGCCAAAGAAGCCGGCGCTGTGTTTGGTGTGTCGCCAGGGGCGACTGACGCCCTGTTGCAGGCCTGTGAGGACAGTGAGATGCCCTTGTTGCCAGGGGCTGCGACCGCCACCGAGGTGATGCGCCTGATGGAGCGCGGATATCGCATGCAGAAATTCTTTCCAGCAGAAGCCTCGGGCGGCGCGCCGGCTTTAAAGTCGATTGGTGGACCCCTGCCTCAGGTGACATTCTGCCCAACTGGCGGTATCGGGGTGACCAATGCAGCGACCTATCTGCAGCTTTCAAACACTGTTTGCGTTGGTGGCAGCTGGGTTGCGCCGAAATCTTTGGTTGAGAAACACGACTGGCAGGCCATCGAGGCACTTGCCCAGCAGGCGGCGCGAATGCTTGACTAACGGGCGATGACGATGTCGGCTTTCAAGCCGCCAAACTGCTCACTGCGTCCCAACCGAAGCATACCGCCATGCGCCCGTGCGATGTCGGCCGTGATGGCCAATCCCAAGCCAACACCTGATCCGGTGTCTTGATTGCGAGCCGGGTCCAGTCTGGTAAAGGCTTTTAAAGCGTCTTCGCGCATCTCAGGGGGAATGCCGGGGCCCGCATCCTCGACACTAATGCAGAGCGATTTTGACGACAGAACATAACTGACAACCGCATTTCCACCATATCGCACTGCGTTCTCAATAAGATTTTCCACTGCCCGCCGCATAGCCAGATGGCGCAGCATCAGGCGCCCACTGCCGTGGCAGGCACCAAGTGAGACCGCTTTGCCGGCGCGGCTTGCATTGGTGACAATCATTTCCAAAAGTTCTTGAGGGTCAGTGTCTTCGGAGGCATCTTCAGCTGCACCGCGGGCGAAATCTAAAAAACCCTCCAGCATACGCCGCATGTCTTCCACGTCGCGTTCCAGAGGTTCGCGGTCCTTATCGTCAAGCAGCGAGAGCCCGAGCTTAAGGCGCGTGAGAGGGGTTCGTAAGTCATGACTTACGCTGGAAAGCATCATCGTTCGCTGCTCGATGTGGCGCTCAATTCGTGCGCGCATATCCAAAAATGCATTGCCTGCGGCCCGTACCTCGATCGCGCCACCCGGAGTGTAGCTCACGTGATGTCCGCGGCCAAAAGCCTCGGCGGCGCGCGCCAATTTGGTCACTGGCCGTAGTTGATTGCGCAAATAGATACTGGCAATCACCGTCATGAGCACGCCAAAAAACACCATATTTACCAATAACTGATGGGCATTTGAGGCGGATAGACGCTGTCTTTTTAAGGTGATCTGTAAGATGCCATGGTCCGTTTCGGCCAACAGGTCGGCGCGTTGACTGTTGGGCAGAGAAATGCTGCGCAAATTGGGCATCTGCGCCATCAACTTTTTAATCACAAAAGATCCGGTTAAATCAATCGCGCGCCACTGATTCACATATGTGTCAGGTGGCGGGTCTGGAAATCGCAAACCTATCTCAAGGCCGCGCCTTAGGACATCCACCCTTTGCAACGCCTCAAGCCTTGTCTGTGATGCATTGATATCGGTCAGGATAAGGCGCAATTCCAATGCTGTTACGTGGGTCATCTGTTCGGTTACGCCCTCGAAATGGCGCTTGATGAACACAACCGAAACGACCAGCTGTACTGTGACAACCGGTAGGATTAAGATAAGGGCTGCCCGACCATAAAGACTTCTGGGCATATAGCGTTTGAGCCATTGAAACGACATGTAAAACCTTTAGCCTGTCGCGACCTAAAGAGGAAGACCTATGCTGTCTGAGCTGTCACAGTTTGACCCCAAAACCGGCGTTGCCGAAGATCTTGGCGACAATATTCGTCGTATCGTTGCGCCCAACCCATCACCGATGACCTATCGTGGCACAAATACCTATATATTGGGCACAGGCGCCCTCGCGGTGATTGATCCGGGCCCTGACGATGACGCGCATCTGACGGCGATTTTGCGTGCGGTCGGCCCCGACCAGTGGATCAGTCATATTCTGGTGACCCACGCACATGTTGACCATGCCCCTTTGGCCGCAGCGCTGTCGTGGCAATCAGGCGCACCGATTTTTGCTTATGGCGGTGCTACCGACGGGCGCAGCACGGTGATGCAAAGCCTATCTGACCGGGGGTTGGCTGGCGGTGGAGAGGGAATAGATATGTCTTTTCAACCTGATATAATGCTGCCTGATCAGGCTGAGATCGTTGGGGATGGCTGGCAACTCACGGCATTGCATACGCCCGGACATATTGGGAACCATCTATGTTTCAAATATCAAAACAAGCTGTTTACCGGGGATTTGGTGATGGGGTGGGCCAGCTCTTTGGTATCGCCACCGGACGGTGACCTGACCGATTTCATGCGCTCGTGTACTGAACTTCAAAAGACGCAGTGGCAGGAATTTCATCCTGGCCACGGCGCACCGGTTGCCGCCCCGAACGCGCGGCTGGCTTGGCTGATCGCGCATCGCAAAAGCCGCGAAGCTGAGATTCTACAAAAGTTGCAAAACGGCCCGAGAACGGCCTCAGATCTGGCGGCACAGATATACACCCAGACCCTGCCTGCGTTGCTTCCAGCGGCAACGCGCAATGTGCTGGCCCATCTTATTGATCTTACGCAGAGGCACCGTGTCCATCCGTTGGGGGAGTTATCGCAAGACGCCGCGTTTGAGCTGGCTGCAGACTGAGACGTTTTTTGTAATCAAGCGGTGAAAAGGTACTGGACGTCTGAAATCAGCATTGGTATAGGCAGGCTGTGGTCCGGCGTAGCTCAGCGGTA
>DDEJ01000030.1:0-135 GCA_002336405.1 Rhodobacteraceae bacterium UBA1957 | reverse complement strand
TCCCTACCGCCGGAGCCATTTTTTAAAACATTAACAGTAAGGTGAAGTGCGTTCTTAATGTGCTTTTGCTTTATAACAAAAGTTATAAAGAGTTATAAAGTTTTTGAGACAGTTCGTTTGACTGGTGGAAAGCCT
>DDEJ01000107.1 GCA_002336405.1 Rhodobacteraceae bacterium UBA1957 | reverse complement strand
AATACGAGTTTATCATTCAAAGAACGGTTGTGTCACGGGCTTAAAAGAATGCTTGCAGGCCGGTTTGGGCCCGACCAAGGATCAAAGCATGCACGTCATGGGTGCCTTCATAGGTATTTACCGTCTCAAGGTTCATCATATGGCGCATCACCTGAAATTCAGCCGAGATCCCGTTGCCGCCGTGCATGTCCCGAGAAAGCCTTGCAATATCAAGCGCTTTGCCGCAGTTGTTGCGCTTGATCAAACTGATCATCTCAGGCGCAGCTTTCGCTTGATCCATCAGGCGCCCGACCTGCAAGCTCGCATGCAGGCCCAATGTGATCTCAGTTTGCATATCTGCCAATTTCTTTTGAAACAATTGTGTCTGGGCCAGTGGACGTTTAAATTGATGTCTGTCCAACCCGTATTGCCGGGCACCGTGCCAACAAAACTCTGCGGCGCCCATCACACCCCA
Organism: Rhodobacteraceae bacterium UBA1957; assembly: GCA_002336405.1. GTDB lineage: Bacteria > Pseudomonadota > Alphaproteobacteria > Rhodobacterales > Rhodobacteraceae > CPC320. The sequence continues at coordinate 9,459 of DDEJ01000107.1, read as the reverse complement.
ACTGATGCCATAGCGAGCGCGGTTCAAACACCCAAAGGGTCCTTTTAGACCTGCAACATTGGGTAACAAAGCCTCTTCACCGACCTCGACGCCATCCATGACGATCTCACCGGTCACCGAGGCACGTAAAGACAGCTTACCGGCGATTTTTGGAGCAGACAGTCCCGCCATCCCCTTTTCAAGAACAAAGCCTTTGATTTTACCGCCATGGGCTTCGGATTTGGCCCAGATCACAAACACGTCAGCAATCGGACTGTTGGAGATCCACATTTTCGCACCACTCAAGCGGTATCCGCTGGGTGTTTTTTCGGCCCGCGTGGTCATCCCCGCAGGATCGCTGCCGGCGTCGGGCTCGGTCAGGCCGAAACAGCCAATCCATTCACCGGTTGCCAGCTTTGGCAGATATTTTTGCCGCTGTTCTTCGCTGCCATACGCATAGATTGGATACATTACCAACGAGCTTTGCACCGACATCATAGACCGGTATCCGCTATCGACACGCTCGACCTCGCGGGCCACCAACCCATAGGTGACATATCCACCGCCAAGGCCACCATATTGCTCGGGAATTGTGGTGCCCAGTAATCCCATCGCGCCCATTTCTTTGAAAATTTCGGGTTCAACGCGCTCTTCGTTGAACGCTGTCTTTATGCGTGGTTGCAGTTTTTCCTGCGCATAGGCCCGGGCACTGTCGCGGATCATCCGCTCTTCGTCAGACAACTGCTGTTCCAGCAACAATGGGTCTTCCCAATTAAAGGAACCAAGATCGGGCGCATCTTTGGCGCTCAGGTTGGGCATATCTTTGGGCATAGGGGCACTCCTGACAGAAAAACGAACGACCTGCTGTCGTTGAATATACCTATAGATCATGTTACGCAGACATAATATCAATAAATTGGCATATTAATATGAGTATAACGAATATATGAAAACGCTTGCGCGGTTTTTACCCTCTATTGCGTCGTTACGGGCACTGGAAGCGCTAGACCGCTTGGGCAGCGCCAGCGCGGTGGCCAAAGAACTGTCTCAAACCCAAAGCGCCGTAAGCCGGCAGTTGCAGGCGCTTGAGGCCCAGCTGGGGGTTAATTTGATCCTGCGCAAAGCCAAACGTATGCAAATGACCCCCGAGGCACGTCTGTATACGGCGCAAATCCGTCAGGCGTTGCAAACGATTTCGCGCGCCTCACTGGATCTGACCCTGACCCCGCAAGGCGGCACCTTAAACCTTGCCATTCTTCCAACCTTTGGAATGCGCTGGCTGGTGCCGAGGCTGGCTGATTTCACCCGACGTTATCCTGACATTACGCTTAATATGGCCACCCGTCTGCAGCCGTTTGATTTTGGCGCCGAAGATTTCGATGCTGCGTTACATTTTGGGGCTGCCGACTGGCCGGGTGGCGATCATTTACGCCTGAAAACCGAACAGCTTGTGGCGGTCTGTGCGCCGGTTGTACTGAACGCTCACGCTGTAAACCGGGCGGAAGATCTGTCTGCCCTGCCCTTACTGCATATCGCCACCAGACCCACGGCTTGGAAAGATTGGTTTACAGCCCAGAATATTCGCGATGCTGCGGTCGACGGCACGGTTTACGATCAGTTTTCTACTATTATTCAGGCGGTGTTACACGGGCTTGGTGTGGCTCTATTGCCAAAATACCTGGTTGAGCAGGATCTCGCGACAGGGCGTATGGTGATCGCTTTTGGACAATCGATGAAAAGCGATGGAGCTTATTATCTGGTCTGGCCCAGTGTGCAGTCAAACGACCCGGCCCTGCGCAATTTTCGCACATGGCTTGCGGGTCAAACCGAAGATGAAGACGCGCTGCCTCGCTAAGATATTCAGCTTTGACAGACGCGTCGTACAGATCTTTGCGAGGCCCCCAAAATCCGAGAACGCCAAAACAACAACCCCTTAGTGGTGGTCAGGTCCAAGCTGCCTTGGCTGCTCATATCAGTACCAAATTAGCTTGCATGATTTAAGTAAATCACAAAAAAGGCCCACGCTTGATATCTAAATAACCAGCCTAGCTGTGCAGCGCATTTTGCTTGCGCAACCTTCATTCAGCACTAGATGAATTGATATCTATAATACTACCTTTGGGAGGGAGATAAAACAAATAATCATTCACCTAGCCAGATTAAGGTACCAACAGGTATGTAAAGGTCAATATAAATTTTAATAAGATACTTAAATAAACTCACATTATTTTAATTAATCCGCAATTATTGACTTTTTTCGCCCTAAAGCCTTGTTTCTTTGTTAGACTTTTCTTGGTATGATACACACCTGAGTGGTGTTACGATGGTTTTATATTGGTTCAATCGGAAAAGGAATGGAGAAAAAATTACCCCAGAAGGGATGAACTATCTGGGAAACACCATCCCTGTATCTTTTGCGATCAAAAACCATGGACGGCGGCGCATTAAGAGAGAAAAAGGTGAATGATTGCACCGCGATCTTTTTAAACTTCACCGCGTGAAACATCTAAGACACACTAATGTTCGTTATTTACAGGATCATTATTCACAAATATGAAATTGTTGTGGCATAAAAAGAAGCCGTCTGAGTGTAAAATAGACCCTAATCCGGACATGTAAGCGAAATATCACTCGATATAAATCAGAGTTCACAAACTCTGCTGCAGACCCTAGTCAGGGTTTCTTCCATGTTATAGTAAGGCACAAACCACTGGACTGGAATAAATCATGACTTCACTGCTGATCTTAAATGGACCAAATTTGAATCTTCTGGGCACGCGACAGCCTGAAATTTACGGTCATGTCACGTTGAAAGATGTTGAAAAGCTTTGCCAAGACAAGGCGATTGCCTCAAACATTCAAATTCAGTTTGAACAATCAAACCACGAAGGTGCGCTGGTTGATTGGATTCAAGCGGCAAAGTCCAAACAGGATGGAATCATCCTCAATGCCGGTGCCTACACGCATACATCTATCGCGCTTTTCGACGCGCTCACAGCCGTAGAGGTGCCCGCAATCGAGTTGCATGTTTCGAATGTGTTCAGTCGTGAGGCTTTTCGCCATCATTCTTATATCTCAAACATTGCGATTGGGGTGATTTGTGGCTTTGGTGCTGCAGGATACACTTTGGCTATGGATGCAATGCTTGGACATCTGAAACAAAGCTAGACCGGTTCAGGCTGGTCCCGCGCCACAAACTTGGGCAATTAACGTGCTTGCAAATAAAAAAGGCGCAGCCATATAGCCGCGCCTTTGTTTTTGGTTGACCGGGTTATTAACCCTGTGCGGCCTTTGCCACCTCGGCAGCAAAATCTTCGCTTTTCTTCTCGATGCCTTCGCCGACCTCAAATCGCAAGAACGCCAAGATTTCGACACCGGCTTCTTTTGCAGCGGCTTCAACAGACAGGTCGGGATTGATCACAAACGCCTGCCCCAGCAAGGTGACTTCGGCAAGAAATTTCTTCATCCGACCGACGATCATTTTTTCAATCACCTGTTCGGGTTTCCCAGATTCTCGGGCTTGTTCGGTGAGAACATTTTTCTCGCGCTCAACCACGGCTGGATCCAGATCATCCGCACCCAAGGATTGTGGGTTGGCGGCGGCAATATGCATCGCGACCTGACGCCCAAACGCTTCGTTTTCGGCGCTCAACGCCACCAGCACACCGATTTTGCCCATGCCAGCGGTGGCCGCGTTGTGGACGTAAGAAACCACTTGCGTACCCTCTAAGGCACCCATGCGACGCAGGGCCATATTTTCGCCAATCGTCGCAATTTTATCAGTCAGCGTGTCGGCAACCGTTTTTCCGCCAACATCAGCAGCCGCTAATTGCTCGACGTCAGAGACACTCAAAGCAGCCGTGGCAAACGATCCGACCATTTGTTGGAAATCGCTATTTTTGGCAACGAAGTCTGTTTCTGAGTTCACCTCGACGACAACACCGCGGCCACCTTCAACCTGAACAGCAACCAAACCTTCGGCTGCCGTGCGGCCAGATTTTTTCGCGGCTTTTGCCAGGCCTTTGGTGCGCAGCCAATCAATTGCTGCTTCCATGTCGCCATCTGTCTCGATCAATGCTTTTTTTGCATCCATCATACCTGCGCCGGACTTTTCACGCAGGTCTTTCACCATCAATGCTGTGATCGCCATAGCTGGCTCTCCTTGTTTGAAAAATTTGTGGCGCGCAGCCAAAAGCCGCGCGCGATGTCATTCAGCGTTATCTTTAGCTGCTTGCTGGCGCTTCGGCCGCCTCGGCAGGCATCTCTACGGCCACCTCGGCAGCAGCGGCTTCTGCCGGCGCGGCGTCGGCCTCAACGCTCAGCGCCTCTTCTACAGGCGCTTCTTCCATGGCACCCAGATCAACACCAGCAGCGCCAAGTTGCGCTGACATGCCGTCAAGCGCTGCACGGCAGGCAAGATCGCAATACAATCCGATAGCGCGTGCCGCATCGTCATTGCCCGGAATGATATAATCGATGCCATCTGGTGAACAGTTGGTATCTACGATGGCCACCACAGGAATGCCGAGTTTGTTGGCCTCAGCAATCGCCAGAGCTTCTTTTTTCACATCGATTACAAACAGCAGGTCAGGAACGCCGCCCATTTCGCGGATGCCACCCAGAGACGCTTGCAATTTATTTTGCTCGCGCTCCATGCCAAGACGTTCTTTCTTGGTCATACCCTCGATGCCGGTTTCCATCTGCTCGTCAATCGATTTCAGACGGTTGATCGACAATGACACGGTTTTCCAATTGGTCAGCGTGCCACCGAGCCAACGGTGGTTCATGTAATACTGAGCGCATTTCTCAGCTGAGTCCGCAATGGCCGAACTGGCCTGACGCTTGGTGCCGACAAACAGCAACCGGCCACCCTTGGCCACAGTGTCGCGAATGACGTTAAGGGCTGCGTCAAGCATGGGCACGGTTTGCGTCAAGTCCATGATATGGATGCCGTTGCGCGCGCCATATATAAACTCGCCCATACGGGGGTTCCAACGCTGCGTCTGGTGGCCGAAGTGTACGCCTGCTTCAAGTAATTGGCGCATGGTAAACTCTGGAAGAGCCATGGGTCGTATCCTTTCCGGTTTTCGCCTCGACGCAAGGTGTGAGAGCGGATGCTCCAACCGGTGGACAGATGGGGATGTCTCCCCCAACGTGCCCGCTTGCGTCTGCGGTATTGAATGACCGCGCTTTACTGGGTTTACAGGGCCAAAGCAACCCCCCCCTGCCCATTGCAGTCGCCGACTTTCTCTGCAAGCGGCAGCGGTTCGCGGTAATTGAATTATAATTTGGCGGTAATTGAATTATAACAGTGTACGTTCCACGCACCACCAAGCGCCAATTATTCCGATCAGTGCCGAGGCCGGCACCGCGATGCGGGTCCGAAACCACGCCCGATTGCCAAACCAAAGCCCCAAGGTCAGTATCATAACGGCAATCACCGTCAATTGACCCAACTCAACACCGATATTAAACCCGATCAGCGCCGGGATAAATTGCCCCTGTGGCAGGCCTAATTCACCCAAAACACTGGCAAATCCAAGTCCATGCAACAGCCCAAACCCAAACACCACTGCGGGGCGCCACGCATGCAATTTCGGGCTGGCAATATTTTCGACCGCAATAAACACGATCGAGGCGGCGATCAGCGGTTCGACAATAGACGCCGGAACCGTCACATATCCCAAAGCCCCCAGCGCCAATGTGACCGTGTGGGCCAGCGTGAAAGCGCTGATCTGCCATAACAAAACACCAAAACGTACCGACAAAAAATACAAACCCAGAACGAACAAAATATGATCAAGCCCCTTGGGCAGAATATGATCGAAACCCACCGGTATATACCGTATCAACGCGCTGAACACTGTTTGATCGCCATTGCCTACAAGCCGAATTGGATCGCTTTTATCGCCCCCCCCAAGATATCCGGTATAGCCATCCTCAGGACCCATTTGGCGCAAGATCAAAGCGCCAAATCCCTTGGGCCAGTGAAACAGGACCGATGGTGACGCAATCGGGTCTGAAATGGTCAGCTCCAAGCGGCTGTCGCGGGGCAGTTCGGGGTCGCCCACCGCGTCGACAGTCACAGCGCTCAGCGTGAAACGCTGCAACTGCCCGCCATCTTGCAGCAGGATGCCTGGCAACAGCCTTGGAAAAAACGTCGCTACCCGTGTCTGCAATGTCTCGGGCGGCAAGCTGCGCAGTTGGTCATACCTGCCAGAGCCTGAGCTTGCATCGGTGTTTTCCAAACCGTCAAGATCAATCCCCGCAAGCAGCGCCTCAACATTTATCGACAGCCTCAAGACCGCACCCTGCGGTGTAACGGTCAGATCGCCGATCGCCGGACGCAGCTCATGGGCCGTGACACAACCCGTCAGAACTGGGCCCAGTAGAAAAAACCAATAGGCTATCATGAAGCGAAGAGCGCGGTGCATCGGGTCTGGTTACCTCATAGTCAGGTGTTGTTGGGCCTATTAGGTCTGATAAGTCCTTGTGGTGGCGAAAGACAATCGATAATTTGCGCAGGCTTTATTGCCCCTGCTTGCGTGTGGGGCAAACTGCGGTCAGAAGGGCGTTATGACACAGGTTTTATGTATTGGCTCGGTTCTATGGGATATAATCGGCCGCTCGGCCAGCCATATGAAGCAGGGCTCGGATGTGCCGGGACGGATTACCCGCCTGCCCGGCGGTGTGGCGTTGAACATCGCCATGACCCTCAAACGATTCGGGGTTGATCCGGTTTTACTGTCGTCGATTGGGCGCGACGCAGAAGGTCATGCGCTCATCACCGCCTGCGAAGAGATGGGTATCGATTGTGACCATGTTTACCGCTCTGATGATTTGCCCACAGACAGGTATATGGCGATCGAAGATGCAAACGGGCTAATTGCCGCAATTGCGGACGTCCATTCTCTTGAAACGACGGAAAATAACGTCATCGCACCGTTGATATCGGGGCCGTTCGGCACACCCGAGGCTCCGTTTTCCGGGATGATTTCGCTTGATGGCAACCTAACCCAAAGCCTTTTGGAACATATCGCAGTCTCGCCACTTTTTGCCGAATGTGATCTATGTGTGGCGCCGGCCTCACCGGGCAAGGCAGACCGTTTGCTGCCGCTGCTCATCCGTGGGCGGGCTTTGTTGTATGTCAATCTCGAAGAGGCGGGCCTGTTGTGCCAAACCGAATATCATACGGCTGCTGAAGCGGCGCAGGCGCTATTGGCCAAAGGCGCGCGCCGGGTGCTGGTGACGAATGGGGCAAGGCCGGCCTGCGATGCCGGACAAGGTGAGAGTTTTGTCCAGACCCCGCCTGATGTGCTGGTGACACGGGTGACCGGCGCGGGCGACACCTTTATGGCGGCGCATATGGCCGCCGAACTGGCGGGCGCTGCGCGCACCGATGCTTTACACCACGCTCTTGAGATAGCGGCGCGGTACGTTTCAGGAGATACTTTATTATGAGTTTGCTTACCCTTTCGCCCGAAGTTCAAGCCGCCCAAAGTGCACAACGCCCGCTGGTGGCGCTGGAAAGCACCATAATCACCCATGGCATGCCTTGGCCGGAAAACCTTAAGATGGCGCAGGATGTGGAACAATGCGTCCGCGATTCTGCCGCGGTACCGGCAACTATTGCGGTGCTGGATGGGCGTCTATGCATCGGGTTGACCGCTGCACAGCTCACAGGGCTGGCGCAAACCCGCGATGCGGCCAAACTGTCACGGGCCGATCTGGCGGCTTGCATGGCCACGGGGGGCACCGGCGCGACAACCGTGGCCGCAACGATGATCGGGGCGGCGCGGGCCGGAATATCGGTGTTTGCCACTGGTGGCATTGGCGGGGTTCATCGCGGCGCTGAGCACAGTTTTGACATTTCGGCCGATCTGCATGAGCTTGCGCAAACGCCGCTCACCGTGGTGGCAGCGGGGGCAAAGGCAATCTTAGATTTACCGAAAACTCTCGAAGTTCTTGAAACGCTTGGCGTTCCGGTAATTGCCTATGGGCAGGACAGTCTGCCCGCGTTTTGGTCGGCGCAGTCTGAGTTACCTGCGCCCTTGAGAATGGACACACCCGCACAGATTGCACGTGCCCACCTTATGCGCCATCAACTGGGCCTGCCAGGCGGCCAGCTAATCGCCAACCCTGTGCCAGCAACCGAACAGATCAGCCAGATCGAGATGGCCCCCTTCATCCAGACCGCTCTGGCAGACGCAGATCAACAAGGAATCGTCGGCAAAGCCGTCACACCGTTTCTTTTGCAGCGGATTTTTGATCTGACCGAAGGCCGCTCACTGACCGCAAATATTGCGCTGGTACGCAGCAATGCCCGTCTTGCAGCAGAAATTGCGCACGAAATTAACACATTGATATAAAGTTGATCCAATTTTTACGACATTGCATTGTGAACCAGCGCTAAAATCAGTAATGACAGATGTTAGCAGTATAATGTGGATTTTATGACAACCCCCTTTGATCAGACCCCAAAAGCAAAAAAACCCGGTTTATTAGCGACCCTAAGGTCAAGCTTTTTGACCGGGCTCGTGGTAATCGCACCGGTGGCCCTGACCATTTGGTTGATCTGGTCGGTCATCGGGTGGGTGGATGGGGTTGTGCTGCCGTTTGTCCCTGGCCCCTATCAGCCGGAACAGTTTTTCAAAAATTTGTTTGGTCCCGAGACCAAAGTCAACATTCGCGGCGTTGGGGTCGTGCTGTTTTTGTTGTTCACGATCCTTGTCGGTTCACTTGCCAAGGGATTTATCGGGCGTTCGATGATCCGGTATGCTGAATCTGTAGTCGCCAGAATGCCTGTTGTGCGCTCGGTCTATTCTGGCGTGAAACAACTCGCTGAAACCGTCTTTGCCCAATCGGATCGGTCGTTCGAGAAATCCTGCCTGATCGAATATCCGCGCAAGGATGTCTGGGCGGTCGGATTCGTGACCACAAGCGCCCGAGGCGAAATTGCCCGCCACCCGAAAACAGCGGATGATTTACTCAGTATTTTTGTGCCAACCACCCCGAACCCAACCTCTGGGTTTATGCTGTTTGTGCCGCGCAAAGACGTCATCGAGTTGGATATGACAGTAGAAGAGGCCGCAAAACTGGTGATCTCAGCCGGGCTTGTCTATCCCCCAAGCGAAGACGCCCCCCCCCTGATAGTTGCAGAAGCTCAAGGCGATGTGGTCGAAGGCTCTGTTTTAGAGAACGCCGATACCGACAGCGCCAAGGCACAACTCGCCCGCCAAGAGGCCAACAACACAGAAAAAACTGCGCCCACAGCCTAATTAATCCCCACTCACCAGGCATGCGGCCTTGATTTTTGTCTACATTGCGGTCCAGCCACCATCCATACTGATCGTTGTCCCGGTAATTTGATCAGCGGCATTCGAACATAAAAAACAGCATGTTCCAGCCAATTGTTCGACCGTGGCAAAGCTCCGCGACGGTTGCCGGTCGAGAATAATCTTTTTGATCACTGTCTCTCTG
>DDEJ01000001.1:16094-29658 GCA_002336405.1 Rhodobacteraceae bacterium UBA1957 | reverse complement strand
TTTTTTCATTTATACCTGCTTCGTGAAAATTTACTAGTATTTTTCATCAACCTGAAAGCGGGGTATCACGCACCTGTGAAAACGTCTTTGCCAGAATATCCTGCAAGGCCTCGGCATCACGGCAGTCAAAGGCATCCCGCTGGTGGCTATCGATATCAAACACCCCCAATAGGGCACCGGATCCCACATAGACCGGTAACACCAGCTCTGACTGGGTGCGACTGTCGCAGGCGATATGATCTTTAAAAGCGGTCACATCCGACACACATTGAATTTCGCCACTGCGCGCCGCAGCGCCACAGACACCGCGCCAAAAGGGGATCACAAGGCAGCCATGCCCCCCCTGATAAGGTCCAATTTTCATCACCTCGGGGGCGACAACTCGGTAAAAACCAGTCCAGTCAAATCGCGTGTCTGAAAAATGCACCTCGCAGGCCACCGTCGCCATCAGCGCAATGGGATCCGTTTCACCCTCGGTTAGTGCCGCAATGGTTTTGGCCAGCAGCGCATACTCCATCATCTTGTTAGACCCGCTCAATCGCCATGGCGGTGCCCTCGCCCCCGCCAATACAAATGGCCGCCACACCGCGCTTCAAGCCGCGAGTTTCCAACGCATTCAGCAAGGTCACAAGGATGCGTGCACCCGAAGCACCGATCGGATGCCCCAAAGCGCAGGCGCCACCATTGACATTGACACAGTCGCGCGACAAGCCAAACTCATGCATGAACACCATCGGCACCACGGCAAAAGCCTCGTTCACTTCCCAGAGATCAACATCGCTGGCGTCCCAACCGATCCGCGCCAGCAGCTTTTGCACTGCGGGGATCGGCGCCGTCGAAAACCATTCCGGTGCCTGCGCATGACTGCTATGGCCCAGAATACGCGCCCGAATATTTAAGCCCGCGGCGTGGGCGTGATCCGCGCCGGCCAGAACCAAGGCCGCCGCCCCGTCTGAAATGGAAGAAGCATTGGCCGGCGTCACCGTGCCACCATCACGAAACGCCGGTTTGAGATAGGGAATTTTTTCAGGTCGCGCCGTACCGGGTTGTTCATCGATATCCAACACCAAGTCACCACCACGGGTCGGAACGGTGACAGGGGTGATCTCATTTGCAAAAGCACCGCTGTCTTGGGCTAATAGAGCCTTACTGAGAGACTCCAACGCATATCCATCCTGCGCTTCCCGGGTGAGTTGGAACTTTTGCGCACAATCCTCGGCAAAGCTGCCCATCAAGCGACCTTTTTCATAAGCATCCTCCAACCCATCAAGAAACATATGGTCGATCACCTGCCCATGCCCGATGCGCGCCCCACCACGCATTTTAGGCAGAAGATACGGCGCATTTGACATGCTTTCCATACCGCCTGCGGCAATCAGATCAGATTGACCCAAGGCGATTTGATCATGGGCAATCATCGCAGCCTTCATCCCCGACCCACACATTTTGTTTAATGTTGTGGCAGGCACATCTTTGTTCAACCCGGCTGCGAATCCCGCTTGTCGCGCCGGTGCCTGACCCTGTCCAGCACCCAACACACAGCCCATTATGACTTCATCTACGGCTGTGCATCGCGCATCCTGCAACGCTGCCTTGAGGGCAACCCCCCCAAGCGACGCCGCCGTGACATCCTGAAACACTCCCTGAAACCCACCCATCGGGGTGCGCGCAGCACCTGCAATAACAACCTGTCTCAAAACTGTTCTCCCGATCCACACACTTTGAAACAGATTAGTAAGTATTCTGCGGTAGTTTGCAATCACTGACCAGTATGGCAAGAGGTTTTTATGGCACTATCTAGCAAATATCATGGCAAAGTTTTGATCGTGACCGCACATATGGCGCATATTGATGCGGCCGTTGCAATTCAATTTAAAGATGAGATTCGGGCAGAAATTGATGATCATGCACAGCATGTCATCTTGAACTTAGCGGAGGTCCAATTTATTGACTCAAGCGGCCTTGGTGCAATTGTCGCGTCTATGAAACAGCTCAAAGGCAATAGAAAGCTTGATCTTGCTGGTTTGACACCAACCGTTGCAAAAGTATTTCAACTCACCCGTATGGATACGGTCTTTAAGATTCACACATCTGTTGACGAGGCTATGTCAAATGACGGCAACTGAACAAGCATTAAAACGGGCGCGTCTGGGGGATGATACTGGATGCGTATGCATGCCCAGCGCTGGTAAATTGCTACTGCGGTATACAAGCAGTAATCTTGGCACCCGTCAGGCGATGAAAGCCCTGCTTCATGGTCTCAATCCATGGCAACTCAGCGCAACAGATCAGGGGAAAATTCAGGTCGCACTGGTCGAAGTTTTGAATAATATCGTCAAACATGCCTACAGCAATCAAGGCAGCGGTATCATTGAAATCACTTGTCAGCCATTTCCTGGCCATCTGGGTTTTGAGGTCACCGATACTGGCATCCCACTGCCCGCTCACTGTCTTACGAATGACCATTTACCTGCCGTTGATATTCAGGCTTCTTTGCCCGAAGGCGGGTTTGGCTGGTTCCTGATCCGCCAACTCAGTTATGATATCAGCCACGAGCGCCGCAAAGGGAAAAATCACCTGAATCTTAAAATTCGGCTGGAAGACCCATCAGCACAACTTGCTTAACCACACAGGCTCCAGACCCGCCAAAGCAACCACGGCTCAATTTTCCAACCTTCCCGTTAAAGGAACACAGAGACCTTTATGGCCTCTGTCTCTGAACAACATCAAATCGGTGCTAAAGATCGGCTGCGCTTGGCAACCAACGGCACCGATGCTAAACTCAGCAGGTAAAATGACAAACCCGCGCTTTACCGCACCGGGTAAAATTTACTGGGGGACAGCATGCGAGACTTTCAGAGACCTGGCCGTTCGGCTGTTTTCGCAGAAAACGGAATGTGCGCCACGTCGCATCCTCTGGCAGCACAGAGCGCAATCAACATTTTGCAGCAAGGCGGCAATGCAATGGATGCAGCGATCGCCGGTGCGGTTCTGTTGGGGTTTTGCGAACCGCAAATGACCGGTCTTGGGGGTGATTGCTTTGTGCTTTTGTCACCCGCTGGAAGTGATGACATTCACGCTTTGAACGGGTCCGGCCACGCAGCGCAGCACGCCAGTGCAGAAAACCTGCGCGCGCAGGGTCACCAAACCGTTCCAGTTGCAAGCGCGCATGCAGTGTCTGTGCCCGGTGCTGTTGGTGCGTTTTGTCAATTATCACAGGACTGGGGCGCTTTAGGGCTCGATCGCGTCTTGGCGCCCGCTATCCACTATGCCGAGGCCGGCGTGCCGGTTGCGCCAAGGGTCGCATTAGACTGGCAAAAAGATCAAAGCCGGCTTCAAACGCATGGGCTACGGTTTTTCTTGCCAGAAGGGACAGCACCCAAAGCCGGGCAGATGTTCAGGGCCCCGGGACAGGCAGACGTCTTACGGCGCATCGCCAAAAACGGCGCAAAGGCCTTTTACGAGGGCGAAGTTGCCGACGATATGCTACAGACGTTGCGCGCGATGGGCGGTGTACATCAAGCAGAGGATTTCGCCTCAGAAAAACCGGATTATACCACCCCCATATCTGGCGATTACAAGGGAACAGAGCTGGTCGAACATCCGCCCAACGCGCAGGGCGCAACAGCCATCCTGATGTTGAATATGTTGTCGCATTTCAACCTTGATGGTCTTGACCCCTTTGGAACTCAGCGCACCCATATCGAGGCAGAGATCGCCAAACTGGCCTATGACGCCCGCAACCGGTTTATCGCCGACCCCCGGCATATGGCACGCGAAGACTATTTAACCGACCCAAAAACCGCAGCCGCTCTGGCCGCCTTGGTAAATCCAGCGAGCGTGATACGCTCAGTTGATCGCATTACCGAGACCGTTCACAAAGACACAATCTATATCACCGTTGTGGACAAGGATCGCATGGCGGTATCGCTGATTTATTCTATTTTCAACGGCTTTGGATCCGGCATCGCATCTGAAAAGTTCGGTATTCTTTTCCAAAATCGCGGAGCCGGCTTTAATCTAACGCCAGGACATCCGAACGAGTTGGGCGGTGGGAAGCGACCCATGCATACGATCATTCCAGGGATGCTGCGCCAAAACCAACGTGTACTTATGCCGTTTGGCGTGATGGGCGGACAGTATCAGTCAAACGGCCACGCAAGGTTTGTCAGCAATATGATCGATTTCGACATGGACCCTCAAGCTGCGATCGACGCACCACGTAGCTTCTTTGAGAATGGCACCCTCAATCTGGAAACTGGATATGACCCGAAAACTGCGGCAGAGTTGACAGACCTAGGCCACACCGTTGGTTGGGCCGACGCTCCAATCGGTGGGGCTCAGGCCATCGAATGCCACGCCAGCGGTGTACTGGAAGGCGCCTCGGATCCACGCAAAGACGGCTGTGCTCTGGGATATTGAGCGCCACACCCCAAAACCGAGCCCCGCCGGGACAGCTCAGTTCATATTGAAATAAAGCGGGTATTGCCCGTTTTCAAACGGACCAAACAGGTCTGGGATATCTGGATGGCCTACCGGCTCTCCTGAGGCGTCCACTATGAGATTTTGCTCTGAGACATACGCGACGTAGAAACTTTGCTCATTTTCAGCAAGTAGATGATAAAAAGGCTGTTCTTTGATCGGGCGACTGTCTTCTGGAATCGCTTCGTACCATTCATCGGTGTTGTCAAACGTCGGATCGACATCAAAAATAACCCCGCGAAACGGGTATTTTTTATGCCGGACAACCTGTCCCAAATGATACTTTGCCTGTGTTGCAGCCATAGAAACCCCCTGTTGGTGTTGCTATTAAACTCAAAGCATGTGACTTGTCCATTAACAGTCCTCATTTTTTACAGAAGCGCGCCTTGGCCTTAGCTTTTACAGTCCTTGAAATCGTAACGCCTGTGTTTCTTTTGGCGGCTATCGGGTATATTTGGGTTAAACTTGGTTTCGAATATCGCGTTCAGTTTGTGACCCAGATCGCCATGACGCTGGCGGTGCCCTGTCTGATATTTGTGTCTTTGATGCAAACTGAGATCACCCCGCAAATGTTGGCTGATATTTCCATGGCGACTGTGGTGGCCTATCTCGCCGTTGGGGGTGCCGGCTTCGCGATACTCAAAGCCTTTGGCCTTTCACAACGGACGTTCCTGCCGAGCCTCTTGTTCGGCAATACCGGCAATGTTGGCATGCCTTTAGCCTTTTTTGCCTTTGGCCAGACCGGTCTGGGCTATGCGATCGTTGTGTTTGCCATCATGGCAATTATCTCTTTCACTTTCGGTGTCTGGCTCGTAGCGGGTGGTGGCAGTCCTGGAAAATTACTGAAAGAACCGTTAATTCCTGCGACCCTTTTGGGTGGTGTTTTTATGGTTCAGGGCTGGCAAACGCCAGTTTTTTTAACCAACAGCCTTACCTTAATAGGTCAAATGGCCATTCCTTTGATGCTGATCACACTGGGGGTTGCAGTGGCCAGACTGCGCCCCGGCCGATTGACACAAGCCATCGCGCTTGCACTCATCAAGTTGATTATTTGCAGTGCCGCGGCTTGGGCTGCGGGGTGGTATTTTGACCTGGAACCTATAGCCTTTGCCATTCTGGTCTTACAATTGACGACGCCAGTGGCGGTTACATCCTATTTACTGGCCGAAAAATATGGCGCAGATGCACAATCTGTTGCCGGATTGGTTGTGGTTTCAAGCCTCATGTCTGTCCTGAGCCTACCGATTTTGATCACAATTCTACTTTAGGCTTAGGAATATGGTTCTCTCACCACAACTTTTAGTATACGCACACCGATATAGTAATAGGTGAGTGAGATATGACTAAGTCCATTTATGCCCTAATGATCCTTGTATTGGTTGCCGGCTGTAGTTCGCGTTACTCAAGAGCGCCAAGTCAGATGGATAATGCCTGCGCAATCTTGGACCAGCGACCACAATTCGTCCGGGCCTTTCGCGCCTCTGAACGCAAATGGGGCGTACCAGTCCACGTGCAAATGGCCACTATTCATCAAGAGAGCAAATTCATTCAAAATGCCAAAACTCCCCGCAAGTATTTCCTCGGGATCATCCCACGTGGTCGTGTCAGTTCCGCATATGGCTATGCGCAGGCGCTGGATGGGACTTGGGATGATTATCGCAAAAAAACCGGGCGACGCTGGGCGCAGCGCAGTGACATAGGCGATGCTGCAGATTTCATCGGTTGGTATATGACAACAAGCAAGAAACGCAACGGCATTGCCCTGTCAGACGCGCGCAACCAATATCTTGCTTATCACGAAGGACATACGGGTTATTCACGCAGCTCACATCTGCGAAAAAGCTGGTTGTTATCGGTTGCAGGTAAGGTGTCTAAACGCAGCGATAAGTATCGCACGCAATTGAGAAATTGCCCAGTCTGACCTGTTAATCGCGTCTGGAATTGGTGTTGTGAGTGATATTAAACAAACTGGAGCCTAACGCCATGCCGGTTTGAAAATCACCCAGTATCATGGTGGTAGAGCCGCCACTTGCATCGCTGACCACCCATTGACGCAATACGGGGTCAGGGCCGATAAAAACAAAATCAACGCGTCCCTGATCAGGGTGGCCGGGATCTTCGACGCTGACAACAGTCACCGCACCATCAGCCTTATGCCCCACCACCATCGGCGAGGAAGCCAAGTCGATATTCTTGGCCAGAATAATTGCAAGCGGCGTCCGTTTTAAGGGGTATATCACCGGATCTTGATTGCCTTTATCATCAAAAATTGCCAACCTTCCCGCCGAGGCGAGCACCAACGCATTGTTTGGCGGGTTGTATTCAAACCGCATTCTTCCCGGTCGTTTTATATAAATTTTGCCTTCAGAGATTGAGCCATCACCATTAATCTGAGAGAACTCAAATTGAGCTGTCTTGATCCCGTTTAAGTAGGCAGACAAATCACGCAACGAAATTTTCTCGGCGAATACCGGCGCGACTTGGGTCAGAAACAGCAGAGTGGTCAAAACATAACGAATAGTCTTCATACAGCCATCCTAACAGGTATTCGCACCATTGGCAGTGAACATTTTCGTGACCAAGTTCATGCCGCCCTTGCAAGAGTTTTACTGGGCTTCGGGGATCAATATTTCCCGTTTTCCAACATGGTTGGCCCCTGAGACCAAACCTTCACTTTCCATCTGCTCAACCAAACGCGCAGCCTTGTTATATCCTATCGCCAATTTGCGTTGAATATATGACGTCGAACATTTGCGATCATTGATTACAACCGCCACGGCTTGATCGTATAAAGCGTTCTCGCCCTCTGATCCGTTGCCCAGCCCCAGAACCAAGTCGATATCACTGCTTTTTTCCTGATCGAGACCATCCAGAACTTTATTGACATATTCTGGTGGTCCAAAGGTTTTCAAATAGCTGACAATCTCCTCGACTTCCTCATCGCTGACAAAGGGACCATGACAGCGGCTGATTTTTGCCCCGCCAGCCATGTAAAGCATGTCCCCCATGCCTAAAAGCTGCTCGGCGCCCATTTCGCCCAAAATCGTCCGACTGTCAATTTTTGAGGTTACCTGAAACGAAATCCGGGTGGGAAAATTGGCCTTAATCGTGCCAGTAATAACATCGACCGACGGGCGCTGGGTTGCCATGATCAGATGAATACCCGAGGCCCGCGCCATCTGCGCGAGGCGCTGGATGCACGCCTCAATTTCTTTACCCGCCACCATCATCAAATCGGCCATCTCATCGACAACGACGACAATATAGGGCATCTTCTCTGGAGAGAACTCCTCAGTTTCGAAAATTGGCTCGCCGGTTTCATCATCAAACCCAGTCTGCACTGTCCTGCTGAACAGTTCATTTTTTGCCAGAGTATCCGCGACCCGACCATTAAAGCCGTCGATATTCCTAACCCCCATTTTTGACATCCGGCGATACCGTTCCTCCATCTCGCCAACCACCCATTTAAGGGCCACCACAGCTTTTTTAGGATCGGTCACTACAGGCGATAACAGGTGAGGAATACCGTCATATACGCTTAATTCCAGCATTTTAGGG
Organism: Rhodobacteraceae bacterium UBA1957; assembly: GCA_002336405.1. Taxonomy (GTDB): domain Bacteria; phylum Pseudomonadota; class Alphaproteobacteria; order Rhodobacterales; family Rhodobacteraceae; genus CPC320. Next base: position 21,618 of record DDEJ01000001.1, on the reverse strand, counting down.
TCGATCATAATCATACGACACTCACTCGGTGTCAGCTTGTAAAGTAACGACAAGATCATCGTATTAATCGCAACCGATTTACCCGACCCAGTGGTGCCTGCAATTAACAGGTGTGGCATCTTGGCCAAATTTGCCACCACTGGATCGCCGGCAATATCTTTACCCAAAGCCAGCGGCAGTTTCTGCGCACTGTCGCCAAAATCCCGGCTGGATAAAATTTCGCGAAGCACAACTTTTTCACGATGCTCATTGGGCAGTTCAATTCCAATCACCGAGCGACCTGGAACCGTTGACACCCGCGCCGACAGGGCAGACATCGAGCGGGCAATATCGTCTGACAATCCGATCACGCGGCTTGCTTTCAGACCTGGCGCGGGCTCAAGCTCGTACATCGTCACCACCGGCCCGGGCCGCACGCTGACAATATCGCCTTTCACCCCGTAGTCATCCAACACCGACTCGAGCATCCGCGCGTTCTCTTCCAAGGCCTCGTCAGACAGCTGATGATGCACAATATCAGAACCATCCGCCAAAAGCGCCAACGGTGGCAACTCATAACTAGGTGTGCTCTGGTCTTCAAATTGCAACGCAGGCTGCGCCTCCGCCGCTGCCCGCGTTGAAGCCTGCAACGCTTTGCGTTGGGCGTGGTGAACCACTTTTCTGTGTGAAGCTTCTGTCGGCAAACCCAGATGGACCGACCCAGAGCCATCCTGCGCCTCTAAATCCAAACTGAGAGCCTGATTGAAATCATTGTCAGGCGACAATGGCTGGTTTTGCAAACTGGGTTCTGAGTCAAACCCACTCAGTGCTTCTGGCTGCCACGCGGCTGTATTGCCTGAACCGATTGGGCTTTGTGGATACAGCGGATCCTGCATCGAAGACGGCACAGTCTTTTCATGCGGCGAAGGGGCTTGGTTTACCCGTGATTTAATCACATTGGCAATTTTCACTTTAATCTGCGCATCATCGGGCATGTTCTCAAGCCGGATATCTGGAGCATGTTCAATCAGTTCTGCCTGCGGCAGAGGCTGAGAGGCCGGGGCAATCAATGGTTCGGTACGCTGCACAAATCCTGGCATACGGGACAGGAATGACAAACCTTCCGGAGCCGCGGTAGCCGTGTCACCCTCAGGTTGGCCAAAGACCTCTGAGCCATCTTGAGACCGCGCGCGCGTCAATCCCTGAGCCATCACAGGGCTTTGATCTGCATAGTTTTGGGAGGCATGGGTTTGGGCCAGCCTGCGCTTTTGTTGGGCCTGCTGAGCAAATCGTAAGGTCCCAACAGTGCCGCGGCCCAAAAGTTGCATCAAACGATCATAGGACAGGATAATCCCAACCAATAAAAACCGCCTGCAGGCGCGCAACTCAGACACTGAAAAACCCAATAAGAACGCAAGGGCACCGACAATGACCAGCGCCAAAAACACCGATATAATCTTGACCCCCCACGCCAGATCGATGGGCAAACTGTTGAGCAAAAGACCCACCACAGTATCGCCAAATAAACCCCCCAAACCGTAGCTATGGGTCCAGCCACCCCATGGCACCAGTGTCGAGGCATACATCGAGCTCAAAGCCAGAGCCACTGGCAGAAAAACTATCCGGCCTAACACACGGTCAGATCCAGCATGACATATAAAACGAACGCCCCACACGACTAAGACCAGCGCAAAGACCCAGCTGCTCCAGCCAATAATCATAAAAATTGGCGCAGCAATCGAGGCGCCGATATGCCCTAAAAGGTTTTGTACTGGCACATCCGTCACCGCCATAAAGCTGGGATCTTCAGGACTGTAGCTGACAATCATCGCTGTCATAAGACCCGCCAGTCCCACAAGGATCAAGCCAAACAATTCTTTGCCTCGTTTCTCGATCATCGCCTGCATACTACTGTCAAAAAGCGGGTCTCGATCACGTGCTTGATATGCCATCTTAGCCTCGTTCTGTTATGCCCAAAGACAGTCGCGCAACAGCGTAAGCCCGCGCACCATCTCTGGTTTGGGGGCCACAAGAGCGACCCGAATATATGATTTCCCGGGATTCTGCCCATCGATTTCTTTTGCCAGATAGGCGCCAGGCAGCACCCGCACCCCAGACGATGTCCATAGTTTCAGCGCCGCCTGCTCCCCATCTTCAACTGGAAGCCAGAGAAAAAAACCGCCGGGCGGGCTGCGATACTCGCAAACTGATGCAAAAATCTCGTCGGCAAGTGCATATTTTTCATCATACATCTGACGGTTTTCAACCACATGTGTCTCATCCGACCAAGCGCGTTCAGCAACCCGAACTAACGGCAGTGGCAATGGTGCACCCCCATAGGCGCGCAACTGCTTAATGCGCGCTAAGCTGCGCGGTCCGCCCGCCACAAACCCCGAACGCAATCCCGGCAAATTGGAGCGTTTGGACAGCGAATGGAAGGCAACGACACGTTCCGGATCTGCCGCCATGCGCGCGGCGATCTCAAGCCCGCCCACAGGTGCCGGCCCGCGATAGATTTCGCTATAGCACTCATCGGCAAAAATCTGAAAATCATACTTTTCCGCCAGCGCGATAAGATCGCACCAATACTCAGCACTTGCAATCGCCCCTTGCGGGTTTGAGGGCGAACACAGATAGACAATCGCAGTCCGTTCTAAAATCGCCGGATCAACTGAACAAAAGTCAGGCAAATAATTGGTCGCCTCAGTCGCCGGAACAAAGACCGGTTCGGCACCTACCGACATCGCTGCAACCATATAAACTTGATAAAACGGATTGGGGATCAACACCACGGATCGCTTGCCACGCTTTTGTTCGGGGCAAAGTGCCATAGCCGCATTGTAAAGTCCTTCGCGGGTGCCATTCAATGCCATCACTTGCGTGGCAGGATCCAATTTCACCCCAAAGCGCACCGCCAACCAGTCTGTAATAGCACCTAACAACTCAGGCGTACCATCGTTGGGGGGATATTTTTGAAACTCTCCTACGTGCTGCAACAGCGTTTGTTGCACCCACTCAGGAAAGGGGTGTTGCGGCTCGCCAATGGTCATCTGCACGGTCTCACCACCGGGCATATGGCCATCCAACAGCGCCCGCAAACGCGGAAACGCATAGGCCGGTAGGTTCGAGAACCGCTCGGAAAACATTTTCAATTGCCTCAACATTCGGAGTCATCACGCTCCAATTATGATAAAGTATACAAGATTGCATGGACTTCGTCCAGAAAAACCAGTCGAATCAATAGAGATAGCTGGCACAAACAATCGTTTAAGGGCGTAAATTTATCCCAATTAAAAACCCCACATAAAAAGTGGGGTTCTGGACCTGTTTCTACGAACCAAATTTAGACTAAATTTAAGGTTGAGGCGGGCCAAACAGACTTCAGCCAGCCCCGAAATCAACATCCGGTCACATAATCATAACGCAATCACAGTGCAGTGTTCAGTGTGGGCGGGTTTCCATTTCTGCACGGACCTGTTGGCGTAACAGATCAATCGGAATGGTCTGACCATCGCGTTTGAAATACCAATACGTCCAACCATTGCAACTTGGTGCCCCCTCTAACGCAGCGCCTACCTGATGAATGGACCCCTTGACATCATCTCCGATCAAGGTGCCATCAGCCCGCACTTTTGCCTTGTGACGGCCATTGATTGACAACAGTTCCTCACCCGGACGCAGCATGCCACGTTCAACCAATTGACCAAAAGGCACCCGCGGCTCCGAGCGTTTTGCAGCCGTGACCTGCAGGGCTTCACGGTCGAATTTCCGGATTTTCGCAATGCGCGCCTGCGCCACTTTGCGATATTTTGCCTCGCGCTCAATTCCGATAAATTCGCGGCCCAGCATTTTTGCCACTGCACCCGTGGTGCCGGTGCCAAAGAACGGATCGAGCACCACATCACCCGGATTGCTGGCCCCCAGCAAAACACGGTGCAACAGCGATTCTGGTTTCTGCGTCGGATGCGCCTTATCGCCCTTGGCATCTTTCAACCGCTCATGCCCGGTACAGATCGGCAGAACCCAATCGCTGCGCATCTGAATACCTTCGTTCAGCGCCTTTAGGGCTTCATAATTAAACGTATATTTCGCACCTTCAGATTTTGACGCCCAAATCATCGTCTCGTGGGCATTGGTAAACCGCTTACCACGAAAGTTGGGCATCGGGTTTGATTTGCGCCACACGACATCATTTAATAGCCAGTACCCTTGATCTTGCAGCGCCGACCCGACCCGAAAAATATTGTGATACGATCCAATGACCCAGATCGCCCCAGTCGGCTTGAGCAATCGGCGCGCTGCCTTGAGCCAAGCCGTGGTAAAGCGGTCATAAGCCGCAAAAGACGAAAATTGATCCCAGTCATCATCCACCGCATCAACAAGAGAATTATCAGGCCTGTGCAATTCACCCTTAAGCTGGAGGTTATACGGCGGGTCCGCAAAAATCAGATCCACCGATGACTCGGGCAGGCTGTTCATCACCTCAATGCAGTCGCCCGAGAGGATCGTGTTCAATGGCAGCGCAGCTGCAGTTTTCGTTTTAGTCAATTGTGTCATTTTATGCCTCAATATCCGGTGCATTTTTACACTCGGCCTTCTCCCCTAGGATGAGTCAAAGCTGATTCGCAGTCAATTTCTTTTTAAATCAAAAGCTTAGTTATTTTTCTGGATACAAGATATTGTGGACAGGTTTGAACGAACGTCTATGGTGTGGGGTCACCCCTAGGCTTTGCAGCGCCATTTTATGCGCTTTGGACGGATATCCGGCGTTGCTGTCCCAACCATACCCGGGAAAATCTGCGGCCAAAGCGCACATGATCCGGTCGCGCACCACCTTTGCGACGATAGATGCGGCAGCAATTGACAACGAACGCGCGTCGCCTTTGACAATCGTTTCTGCCGAGACTGTCAATCCGCGAGGGATCATATTACCATCGATCAGCACATGATCGGGTCGCTGTTGCAGCAGATCAACCGCGCGCTGCATCGCCAGATGCGAGGCCCGCAAAATATTCAGCTCATCAATTTCTGCGACGCTTGCGTGGGCCACCGCAACCTTTGCCATAAGCCATATATCAGCGGCGATCTCAGACCGACGTCTGGCAGTTAATTTCTTTGAATCGTTCAAGCCCGGCGGAATACTGTGTGGATCTAAAATCACCGCAGCGGCGGTCACAGGCCCGGCCAATGGTCCCCGCCCCACCTCATCCACACCCGCAACGCACTGCAGCCCCTGCTGCACTGCTGCCTGTTCAAAGGTGTAATCCGGTTGCCCCATGACCGCCGACAGACCCCAGATCGCCCCCCCGCGCAAGACAAAACTGCGCCTGTCGTGCAAATGGCATGCATGGTTTTTTGGGGGGAGCAAGACACCATGTCACAGGGCCTGCTGTGAGGTCACAGACCGATTGGCCAAATCGAAATCCCTTGCGCCTCACGGCAGTTTTTCCAACCTATCAACAACATACTTGCTGGCTATCACTTTAAGCGGTGATCAAAGGGTTCTTGTCGGCGTAACACTGATCATTTTTGTCGTCGTGCTGGG
>DDEJ01000001.1:0-15700 GCA_002336405.1 Rhodobacteraceae bacterium UBA1957 | reverse complement strand
GTGTTTTTTTGCGCTTCCAAAGTTCTGAATCAACTTGATCAAAAACACAAATTTTGAAAAATTCAATTTCATCCTGCGCGCAATTTATGTCTTGCCACAAGCCGTAACTGGCACAATCGAAAGTCTCTTGGCGTATCGCTTTGAGAGATTTCCTCTGAAAACATCAGTTTTGATCGACCTTGCACCGATCATTCAACGACCTTGTCAAATCACGTACTGTTCATCCTGCCAATCGCACAAAACCTCTTTGCTGGGTATATTTCCAGTCCAAATCAGTGCAATCATTATTGTTGACCCAATCCTGATTGGGCTGATTGTCATTTCCGTCTTGGAGGGGCTGAGAAGCCAACGCATGTCGTTATTCGGCATTCTGGGGCGTCTGTCGAAAAACCCACCCGTTCTGGCGGTTTTTGCCGGTCCTTTAATGGTGGCACTTGCGATTGAATTGCCCATATATTTAGCCGAATTAGTCACGTTTTCAGCCTATGCACCACGGCCATAGTTCTTTTTTCGTTGGGAATGATCAATTACAATACCCCGATACTGGCGCAACTGAAATTCGCTGTGGCCATCTCTAGTATCAAAGTCATTCTGCAACCGTTGGTTTTTATGGTCATTGTCGCCGGCTTTTTGCACCAATCCACAAGGGTGCTTAAACCCGATCTAATACTTGCTGTTGGTCCCAGAGGAACGATGGTTCTCGTGTTTGCATCCCCCCAAAATATTGACCCAAAGCCATCGGCTCCGATGGTTGTTTTATCGTTCGTGAGATCAATTCCACTGCTATGACTAACTTTGCTGCTTTAATCAGCCATGCCCGCAAAGCCGCGGTTATTCTGCGGTTTGGCCTGCACAAAAGCACGAGCTTTGAACCGTCTGATCCGCCCGACCCTGCGCGATATCCAGCGCTGGTTTGATCATCGCTGCAAGTCTTGTTTCACCCATTTTTTGATAACACATATGCAAGCCCTGAAGCGCCCAGACATTATTAGGGTGCTGGTTGGATCGGATCACCGTCTGGTCCAGACCCAGATCAGCGCGATAGGCGGTGGCGGCCTCCTCAATATGCCCTTGTTCTAGTAAAAGCGCCCCCAAGGCATGGCGACCTGGTTGCATCCATCCCCAAGGCTCATCATACGGCAGCGCATCCTCCAGCACGACCGCCTGACGCAAATGGGCAAAGGCCCGATCAAAATCGCCAGTGCGATATAACAATTCGCCCGCCAGCATCTCGCGCCCCACTGCCAAAATATCCTGACATCTCACCGTATGCATATACCGCTGTTTCGGTACGTTCGGGATCGCCGCCTCAAACAGCGCCTGTTCGGTGGTTGCGGCGTCAATCTGACCCAAGACAGCATGGGCAACGGCCCTGCCATAATAAACCATTGCGGTGGTCATGGCATAAATCTCACGGTCCTCAGGCAGCGCAAGCGCCAGCAAGTCTTGCCAACGACCAAACCGGATATAGGCATGGACATAGATCGATAGATAGCCTTCCACCACGTTCGCCATGCGCGGATATTCCCACCGCAGATAACCCTCTGGCACCGTTTTAGCCAGCCCCGCCACAGCTTCCATGGCGGCATCATACTGCCCCAAAAACATCGCGCCATACAGTTTAAAATGGTAATTATGCACCCGGTAAAGCGTGTAAATATTCATTGCCCCCGCGTAAGCGAGGTATTTTTCATCCGCAACAATGCCTGCATGATTGGCCGCGACCACCGCCTGATAATCGCCACATAACACGTAAATATGCGTCGACATATGCTCAAGATGCCCCGCGTCAGGCACCAAGCCGCGCAACTCATCCGCCACTCTTAGGGCTTTTTCGGGTTCTGGAGACATCTCCATCAGGTGAACGTAAAGATGCCAAATGCCGGGGTGAAAAGAGCCGGATTCGGCGCGAATACTGGCAATCTGCGTTTCCAGCATCTGACGGCATTCAACCGTATCTGCATCCGGGTTTGGCACCCCCTCGCAGAGGTCCCACATGAGCCAAGGAGTGCGATTCATCATTGCATCAACGCAGAGCATAATAACATCAAGATCTTCGGGAAACTGCTGAAAGACACGCCGCATTGCCACGGCATAAGCATCGCTCCAAGGGGCCATATCCGCCACTGCGCTGTCGGCCTGAAACCGATCTGACAACGCCGCCACCAACGCCTGTTCTACACCCGAGCCATGTGATGCTGCTGTCCGCGCCAGCACAAGTGCCGCCCGCGCCTGTGACAGCATTTCAGGCATTTCAGCCTCATCAAAATGCTTCCATGATTTATTATAATTGGGACCAATGGCATAGGCGACACCCCAATGCGCCATTGCGCAATCAGGATCAGCGGCAATTGCATTTTTAAAGCAAACCGCGGCCTCTTCGTGATTGAACCCGAAAAGCCAGTTGAAACCACGGTCAAACCAGAGCTGACATGTCTCAGAGGCTGTGGTCACGCGCCGCGAATAAGGCCCAAGATCAAACGAATATTCGGTCATCAACCACCCCGACTCATTCAGTTATGGGTTGAGCTTAAGCCGCTCTATGGCAAGAGGTAAACCCACTTTGTCCGCGCCAAGCCAAGTGCCAAATGCCAAGTGCCGAACTGGAATCCGGTCTCAACCACTTGTATAGTGTACCGTAGAAAAACGGCACTTAATTGCTAATCCATTGTATTCTTTTGTCCATTTAACAAAAGATCATACAAAGTGTAAGATTACTGACATATCCCCACTGTATCGTTAAACCGCACTATCTTGAAAAACATCGAATATTCCCCACAAAACCAAAGCGAACCCTGCCACGACAACGAGCACCATCCTTACGTTAGGGGGTAAGCGAGCACCGGGGGCGGCATTAAACCGTGACAGGTCCAGACTGCAATGTCGGCGAAACAGGTGTTTTCGGTAACGGAAGCGTGGTTAAAGGTCAATTTATGGCCCTTCAAATAGGCTCTTGCCTTGAAGCAAGCCGAGACGTCTATGCCTAGCGACTTGGATAAGCTATATTGGTCCATACAAGAACCATAGGCAAAGTAATAAATATGCTCATTTATTTATAAAAGGGCTCCAAAGTTGACAGAGGTAAAAGCGAACAACCCAAGAGCCACAAAACCCCCACCCATGACACGGTAAAGGATGACTTGCCCCTTTGAATTTGTTGCGACCAGCATTTGTGTTTTTTGAGCCACCAGGACCAGTACTATCTCAATCAAGAAAGAAAGAAACACAACTAAAACACCAAGTGCTAAAACCAACTAACTGACTTGCTGGTATCATCAGGCATTAAACGCGGTAACAAGGCGAGGAAAAATTACGCCACTTTAGGGGTAAACAAGTCTACGACCACACCCTCAAAAAACATACGCGCCATTGCCTTGCGATCTGACATTGACAATAGCTGAATGGCGTCGGCTTTTTCACGCAGTGAGCTCACGGCAAGCCAAATCAGACAGCATGCCCCAGTAGCCAAAAGCAATGCAAAGACCTACTCCGACAATTGTGTGGTCAGCGAATATATGATTATGGCAAAGATCACATGAAATAATGCCCCAATCGAAACGCAGGCCACAAAAACGATGCCTGCTGGAGCACCCTGTGCGATGGCGCGGCTCAGAATGTACGCCATGTCAGGACTGGGTGTAATGGTGAGGGCGGTTACAACCAAAAGGAAGCTGCCCAAAGTGCAAATGGCATTATATATTAATTTTACGTTGTATTGGAGGCTCTTCGTTGCGGTGATTGGAAAAGGATCGACGTCCTATCGCCACATTACTTTATCTCAACCACATTTCGAATGACCACAGGATCCGCACGTCATGCAGCCTTCTTTCATTTGCATCTCATATGCCCCACAACTGGGGCAGGCAGCCCCTTGCGGGGCACCAAAATTGACGGCCTGCGCTTTCGGATCGGCCTTCAGCGCCATACCTTCCCCTGCGAGAAATCCTGTCGCGACCATATGCTGTTCGATCACCCCACCGATGGCCGCCAGGATCGAGGGAATGTATTTGCCCTGCACCCAGGCACCGCCACGCGGATCAAACACCGCCTTCAGTTCCTCAACCACAAACGAGACATCCCCCCCGCGGCGGAACACCGCACTGATCATCCGGGTTAGCCCGACGGTCCAGGCAAAATGCTCCATGTTCTTGGAGTTGATAAACACCTCAAAGGGCCGGCGCGCACCATTGATCACCAGATCGTTGACAGTGACGTAAATTGCATGCTCGCTGTTGGGCCATTTAAGTTTATAGGTATTCCCCTCTAAGGTTTGTGGCCGGTCCAGCGGCTCGGACATATAAATAACATCGGCACCCTGATCCGCCTCGGGGGTGGCATCAGACGTCTCTGACACGCTTAGAACCGATCCCGTAACAGCGTTTGGCCGATAGGTGGTGCAGCCCTTGCAGCCCAGCGTGTAAGCCTGAAGATAGACATCCTTGAAGGTTTCAAAATCGATATCTTCCGGGCAATTTATGGTTTTAGAGATCGAGCTGTCGATCCATTTTTGCGCGGCGGCCTGCATTTTCACATGGTCTGCGGGCGCGAGGGTTTGAGCGTTGACAAAATAATCAGGCAGAGCGGTATCGCCAAATTTATCACGCCACATCTGCACTGCGTAATCGACCACTTCCTCCTCTGTCCGGCTGCCGTCTTTCTGCAACACCTTGCGGCGATAACTATAGGCAAACACCGGCTCGATCCCAGAAGAGACATTGCCAGCATACAGGCTGATCGTTCCGGTAGGAGCAATCGATGTCAAAAGCGCGTTGCGGATGCCATCGCGCCGGATTGCGTCGCGCACATCCTCATCCATCAGCTGCATGGTGCCACTGTCCAGATAGGGATCGACATCGAACAGAGGGAACGCTCCTTTTTCCTTGGCCAGATCCACCGAAGCCAAATAGGCGGCACGCGCAATGGCATGCAACCACGCCTCAGTTTGCGCCGCACCCGCATCAGAGCCATAACGCAGACCGACCATCAACAACGCATCCGCCAGCCCTGTCACACCCAGCCCAATGCGCCGTTTGTTGCGTGCCTCTTGCGCCTGCGCCTCAAGCGGAAATTTTGAAGTATCGACCACATTGTCCATCATGCGGACCGCGGTTGCCACCAAATCTGCCAACGTTGCACTGTCGATCTCTGCCCCAGCCTCGAACGGTGTGGTGACCAAACGAGACAAGTTGATCGACCCCAACAGGCAAGCCCCGTAAGGCGGCAGCGGTTGTTCTCCACAAGGGTTGGTCGCGGCAATAGTTTCACAGTACCGCAAATTATTGTTTTGATTGATCCGGTCGATGAAAATCACCCCCGGTTCGGCGTACTCATAGGTCGAGCGCATGATCTTATCCCACAGCTCGCAGGCGTCGACGGTCTGATACACTTTACCGTCAAACTGCAAATCCCAACTGTCGCCATTTTGGACTGCCGTCATAAAGGCATCGCTGATCAGCACACTGACATTGAACATCCGCAGGCGCGCAGCATCCGATTTGGCGCTGATAAACGCCTCAATGTCAGGGTGGTCACAGCGCAGTGTTGCCATCATTGCACCGCGCCTGCTGCCCGCGCTCATGATCGTGCGACACATTGCATCCCAGACATCCATAAACGATAGCGGCCCACTGGCGTCGGCAGCCACACCTTTGACGAACGCGCCACAGGGTCGAATTGTGCTGAAATCATAGCCGATCCCACCGCCCTGCTGCATGGTCAGCGCCGCCTCGCGCAGCATATCGAAAATACCCGCCATATCATCCGGGATCGTGCCCATAACAAAACAGTTAAACAGCGTCACCTTGCGGGCCGTACCAGCCCCGGCAGTGATGCGCCCAGCCGGCAGAAATTTAAAATCCTCGAGTGCTGCGTAAAAATTCTCAGCCCAGATTTCCGGCGTCTGCTCGACTTTCGAAAGGTCGGTGGCGATGCGCCGCCAAGTATCCTCAACCGTGACATCCACTGGCGCTCCGTGCGAGGATTTGAAGCGATATTTCATATCCCAAATCTGTTCGGCGATCGGGGCGGCAAAGCGTGTCATTGGCTATCCTTGCATAGGTTGCAACAGTCGGGCAGACATGAAAGATAGAATGAAGGGGGCCACAGGTCAACGTGCTATCATAGCATATATCAGCCAACTTTAGGCTACATATAGGGGGTATGTATGTCAAATCTCATACATATGGTTAAATTAAGTGTCGGCACCGAGTCGATAGACGGGTTAATGCGCTGGCAATCTATGGCACGCGCCCAAGGCCCTGACGGCGCCCCAAGACATGTCACCCGCATGTGGCCAAAACAGGAAAGCACCCTACTAAACGGTGGCAGTATTTATTGGGTCATCAAAGGGTTTATACAATGCAGGCAACGCATTGTCCGCCTAGACGAGGTCTTCGGTCAAGATGGAATCCGGCGCTGTGCAATTGTGCTTGAACCAGAATTATTCCACACCACGTCAGCCCCCAAAAGGCCGTTTCAAGGCTGGCGGTATCTCAAGCCTGAAGAGGCACCTATCGACCTGTCACCAGAGCGCAAAGACGAAGATAGCCTTCCGGTTGAACTGGCCGGTGCGCTGGCCGACATCGGCATTCTTTAAGCCAAGTCACCCTAAAATTACAGACCAAGCGCTTGGTACAATGCGGTCAAGGTTTCCCGCTGGCTTTGGCTGTAATCAACGTTTTGCGCTAAAAACAGAGTAGCCTGCGATTGCAAAATCAATCCATCCGACAAAAACTTTAGATGATTTGCCCGCAGGGTTTCACCACTTGAGGTGATATCAGCAACTGCCTCTGCAGTGAGGTTTTTCACCGTGCCTTCCGTGGCTCCCTGACTGTCAACAAGTTGATAATCAGCCACCCCGGCCCCACGCAAAAATTCCCGTACCAGACGGTGGTATTTGGTTGCAATCCGCAAGCGAATTCCGTGATCAGCCCGGAACGCTTCCGCCACAGCATCCAGATCATCCAACGTATCAACATCAATCCAGCAACTTGGCACAGCAATAATCAAATCCGCGAACCCAAACCCCAAGGGGGCCAATTCTTGAACTTTCTGATCCCAATTAATCAGTTTTTCACGGATCAGATCTGTGCCGGTCACCCCCAGATGGATACGCCCAGCCGCCAATTCACGCGGAATTTCACCAGCCGATAACAACACCAGTTCGACACCTGTAACGCCCGCAACCAATCCGGCATATTCTCGTTCAAGCCCCGTGCGGCGCAGGGTTACCCCACGGTCACCGAACCATGAAAAAGTTTTCTCCATCAACCGGCCTTTGGAGGGTACGCCAAGTTTGATGCTCACACCTCTGCCCCCAGATCCAGTGTCAAATCAGGGCGAATAACCCCACCCACCGCTGGAATTTCGCGCCCCTGCCCAAGGCGCAAGGTCAGTGCATCATAGCGCCCGCCAAGGGCAACAGGTGGCAGATCAGCGCGCCCCTCGGCATAAAACCCAAACACAAACCCATCATAATATTCCATTGATGTGCGCCCGTAGCTGGCCTCAAAATCAAGTGTCTCAACGGCAATACCCCGCGCCGTGACCGCTGCCATCCGCGCCTCCAGCCGGTCCAGCGCCGGTGTCAGCGCCAGTGTCAGCGCCGGCATTTGCGTGGCAATATTGCGCAGCGATGCCAAGGCTTGCGGGACCCGGTCACGCACCTGCAATATTGCATCCAGAAAATCAACTTCGGCGTTCGAAAGCGGGTCTGATAGGGCGTCGTGGTGCAATTGATTTATGCGAGTTTTGATGGCGCCACGACTGCGCAACCCGATCATCGGCGCCTCAATTTCAAATGGTGTTTTTGCCGATAATAAGGCACTGCGGCTTGCCGGGACCGGCCGGCGGCCCGAAAATTGTTCGAGCAGCGCTTTAAAACGTTTGGGACGCCAGATATGACGTAATAAAGCATGCTTGCGAGCTTCTGTGGTGTGCAAACCAACCACTGCGGCGGTTAGGATGCCGATATCTCCAGTTGCGGCACGCAAAGACAACCCCCGCAGGGCGGTGTAAATTTGCACAAACACCTCGGCATCGGCGGCAGCAGGATTCTGGCGGTCAAAAACTTCATAGCCAACTTGAAAATACTCATTGGCCCGCGCCATATCGTCTTCCTGCCGACGAAACACCTCACCGGCATAGGTATAGCGCGCAGGCTCGGCCCCCTCCGCCATATGCATCTGCACCACCGGCACGGTAAAATCAGGACGCAGCATCTGTTCGCCACGCAGCGGGTCAGAGGTGACATAAGCGCGGGCGCGAATATCTTCGCCATAAAGGTCCAGCAATAAATCTGCAGGTTGCAAGATCGACGTTTCCAGCACCACGGCACCGGCGTCAATAAATCCCGCCTGCAGCCTCAGCGCCTCGGCGCGTATGTCAGACCCCGCTATCATCTGCCTTGCGACACCAAGATATCACGAATTTTCGCTACCAGATCACCGCGCGGAATTTCGAACTGACTGGGACGTGCTTTCCATTCTTCCAAGCTGGCGTCTTTCGCTATCTCGGCGCCAAGGATCAGGTCTTTGACTTGAATAACCCCGCGTTCTTTTTCTTCACCGCCCTCGATCACAGCAACAGGCGCATTGCGCCGGTCTGCATATTTTAATTGATTACCAAAATTTTTCGGATTGCCCAGATAAACTTCGGCGCGGATACCGGCGGCCCGCAATTCAGCCACAATAGTTTGATAATCAGCCATGCGGTCGCGGTCCATCACCGTTACCACAACGGGCCCTTGCGCCTGTGCACCTATCCGGCCCTTTTCGCGCAAAGCAGCCAAAAGACGATCCACCCCGATCGAAACACCTGTTGCGGGTACCGACTGGCCGGTAAAACGCTTGACCAAATCATCGTAACGTCCACCACCAGCGACGCTACCAAACTGCCGTTTACGACCTTTTTCATCCAGAATTTCAAACGTCAATTCGGCCTCAAACACTGGTCCTGTGTAATACCCAAGCCCCCGTACGACTGACGGATCAATATCAATGCGGTCAGCCGCATAGCCTTGCACCGCCAATAGTTCGGCCATAGTTTCCAATTCCTGCACGCCCTCAACACCCACCGGCGCGCCCTGTACCAAGCCACCAAGCGTGGCGAGCGTCGCCTCAGCGGTGGGGGCTTTGGCCGTCATAAAACCCATCACGATCTCTGCTTGTTCTGGGCTGAGACCAGCACCATTGGTAAAATCGCCACTCGCATCTTTGCGCCCCACGCCAAGCAGCGCCCGTACGCCATCAAGGCCCAAGCGATCCAGCTTGTCGATGGCGCGCAGCACAATGCCGCGTTCGGCCGCGAATTTCTCAGGATTGGACGGATCCAGCACGCCTGCGACCTGCATGACCCCGTTAAGAACTTTGCGGTTGTTCACCCGCACAATGTAATCTCCGCGCGGTATGCCCGCGACCTCCAACGTGTCCGACAACATCGCACAAATCTCTGCATCGGCGGCAACACTCGCCGCCCCGACCGTGTCAGCGTCACATTGATAAAACTGCCGAAAGCGGCCCGGACCAGGCTTTTCATTGCGCCAGACCGGCCCCATCGCATACCGGCGATACGGCAGGGGCAAATCATTACGAAACTGTGCATAGACCCGCGCCAATGGCGCCGTTAAATCATAGCGCAAAGCCAACCAGTCGCCTTCATCTTCTTGCCAGGCAAACACACCCTCATTGGGCCGGTCGACATCGGGCAAAAACTTGCCCAGCGCCTCGACAGTTTCCACCGCACTAGTTTCCAGCGCATCAAAGCCATAGCGATGATAGACCCCGGCTATATTTTGCAGCATCTCGCTGCGCGCAGTCACATCCGCGCCAAAATAATCGCGAAAGCCCTTTGGCGTCTCGGCCTTGGGGCGCGGTTGTTTTTTTACTTTGGCCATGGCTCGGGTCCCATTCAGTCTAATCGCGCCTGCGGTGTAGCCGACCCCTGCGCAAGGGGCAAGCAAACCAATCAGATCAATCGCCGTTGTTGCGCTGGTGGCGCAGACAAAAACGCAGTAGACGGAGAAAGCCACCATAGCAGAGCACGAGGGAAGACCATGACCGAACACACCCGCTTGGAAGACCTCGAAAGCGCTGTCGCGCATCTGACACGGACAGTTGAAGAGTTGTCTGATATCACCGCCCGCCAACAAAGCGAGATCGACGGTCTCACCCGGCGGGTGCAAATGTTAATGGAACGCGAGGCCGAGCGCGAGCAGTCCATGGGCGGTGGCGAGATTGTTGGCGACGCGCGTCCACCGCACTGGTAGACAAATACAGTCTTATAGGCAAATGAAGGCTTAGACCTCTTCGACCTCGACCACACCAACCAAACTTTTCAAAGCGCCTTTAATCTGTGGGTTAACCGGAAACTCTGCGTGTAGGTCAATATCAACCTCACCCGGCAGAGACGGATCCAGAAGGCACAATGTGACGGGGCCCCTGCCGCCCGATTTGACCTCTTTGCGCGCCTGCGCCAAGACCGAGGCAATGAACGAAATACTTTGAGCTTGCTCGACAAAAATCCGCAAACCCGCGTTGCCAGCATCTGCAACAGCGGCATCAATCGGTGCCACTGAGCGGCCAAGTAATTTCAGCTGATCACTTTCCAAGGTGGCCTCGACAGTGACCACGACCTTGGCCCCCGTTTCAAGGTGGACCCGGGCAAGCTCGAGCGTGTCGGAAAACAAAGTCACCTCATAGGCCCCGCTGGTGTCGCTAAGCTGGGCAAAGGCAAAGCGGTTGCCCTTGGCCGATTTGCGCTCTTGGCGTCCCGCAACAACTCCAGCCATCTTGGCGATCATCGGGCCGCGCTCGGCTTTGGCACGCACCTCGTCCAGCGTCATCACACCTTTGCGCTTTAAGGCAGACATATAATCATCAAGCGGATGACCCGATAGATAAAATCCAACGGCTTTGAACTCTTCGTTCAGACGCTCGGCCGGCAACCAGTCAGCCGCTTGCATCAGTCTTGGTTCGGGCAGGTCGTCTCCAGCCTCGCCAAACAGCGAAACCTGATTCGAGTTTTTTTGCTCATGGATCGCTGCTGAGTAATTAACCAGCGCATCCAAAGCGTCAAACACCTGACGGCGGTTTTTATTAAGCACGTCGAACGCGCCGGATCTGGCAAGCATCTCGAGCGGCCTCTTGCCAACGCGTTTCAAATCAACCCGTCGGGCCAGATCAAACAAGGTCACAAACGGCGTCTCTCCCCGCCCCTCCGTGACCAGTCGCATGGCCTCAATTCCGACGTTTTTCAGCGCACCAAGCGCATAGACCAAAGCCGCCTCGACCACGGTAAACTGCGGCTGCGAGCGGTTCACACACGGTGGCGTCCACGGCAGCGCCAACCCCTTGCGCACCTCTTCGAAATAAACCGCCAGCTTATCGGTGAGATGGATATCACAATTCATCACCCCGGCCATAAACTCGACCGGGTGGTTGGCCTTGAGCCAAGCGGTTTGATAGCTGACCACCGCATAGGCCGCTGCATGCGATTTGTTGAAGCCATAATTGGCAAATTTCTCCAGCAGATCAAAGACATCACTGGCAGTTTTTTTGTCAACACCGTTTTCGGCAGCACCCTTTTCAAATTTTGGGCGTTCTGCATCCATCGCCTCTTTGATCTTTTTACCCATCGCACGGCGCAACAGATCAGCACCGCCAAGCGTATAACCTGCCATCACCTGCGCGATTTGCATCACCTGTTCCTGATAAACAATAATACCTTGGGTCTCTTCCAAGATATGATCAATCAACGGGTGCACCGATTGGCGCTCTTTGAGACCGTTTTTTACCTCGCAATAGGTTGGAATATTCTCCATTGGGCCGGGCCGGTACAAAGCCACAAGCGCCACGATATCTTCGATACAGGTGGGCTTCATACGCTTGAGCGCATCCATCATCCCCGAACTTTCCACCTGAAACACCGCAACCGTTTTGGCATTGGCATACAGCCGATAGGAGGCCGCATCATCCAGTGGAATCGCACCGATATCATCCACCGCCCCCTCAGCAGGCTGATAAAGCGTGGCTCCATTGGCGGCGATATGTAACGATCCACCACCAAGTTTGATCAGATCCATTGCATTTTGGATCACCGTAAGTGTTTTCAAACCCAAAAAATCAAACTTGACCAAACCGGCCTGCTCAACCCATTTCATGTTGAACTGGGTCGCCGGCATATCCGATCGTGGGTCTTGGTAGATCGGCACCAGCGCATCCAAGGGCCGGTCGGCAATGACCACACCGGCAGCATGGGTCGAGGCGTTGCGCAGCAGCCCCTCGACCTGCTGGCCATAGCTTAAAAGCCGGTCCACCACTTCTTCGTTTTTTGCCTCTTCCCGAAGCCGCGGCTCGTCGGCGAGCGCCTTTTCGATGCTGACCGGTTTGACCCCTTCGACCGGGATCATTTTTGACAGGCGATCCACCTGACCGTAAGGCATTTGCAGAACGCGACCAATGTCGCGCACGGCGGCTTTTGACAACAAAGCACCAAAGGTGATGATCTGACCAACCCGGTCCCGACCGTATTTTTGTTGCACATATTGGATCACCTCTTCGCGGCGATCCATACAGAAATCGATATCAAAATCCGGCATTGAGACCCGGTCAGGATTCAAAAACCGTTCAAACAGCAAAGAGTAGCGCAACGGGTCAAGATCAGTCACGGTCAGTGCATATGCCACCAGAGAGCCCGCGCCCGAACCCCGGCCGGGCCCGACGGGAATGCCTTGATCCTTGGCCCATTTGATGAAATCTGCAACGATCAGAAAATACCCGGGAAAGCCCATGGATTCGATGATGCCCAGTTCAAATTCGAGACGTTTTTCATAGGCCTCAACACTGTCAGCATGGGGGATCACCGCCAGCCGTGTCTTGAGACCGTCTTGCGCCTGCCGACGCAGCTCGGCGACCTCATTGTCGGCAAATTTCGGCAGAATCGGATCGCGCCGATAGGCCATGAAAGCACAGCGGCGGGCGATTTCGACGGTATTTTCAAACGCTTCAGGCAAGTCGGCAAACAGAGCGACCATTTCAGCAGGGCTTTTAAAATAATGCTGCGCTGTCAGCCTGCGGCGCGCATTCTGCTGATCAACATAGACCCCATCGGCGATACAGATTAGCGCATCATGCGCCTCGTACATTTTAGGATCGGGGAAATACACATCATTGGTCGCCACTACGGGCACGCGGTGATCGTAAGCCAGTTCCAAATGACCTCGTTCGATTTGCTGTTCAGCCTCAGTGACCCCACTATCCGACCGATGGCGTTGTAATTCGACATAAAGACGGTTGCCAAAGCTCTGTTTCAAGTCAAGTAGAATTGCCTCGGCCGCAGGGCGTTGACCGCCAGTTAAAAGCCGACCTATCGGCCCGTCGGGTCCACCCGTCAAACAGATCACACCCTCAGCATGAGCACGCAGATCCTGCAGCGTGACATGCACAGGTTGTCCGTCGCCGCGCAAATAAAGTTTGCTGTTCAGCAACATCAGGTTTTCATAACCCCGTTCGTTCTGGGCCAAAAGAACCAACGGCGCAGGCCGCAGCACCTGTGCCCGTCCCGTCTGCGCAGTTTGGCTGTCATCATAGTGCAGATCAACCTGACAGCCGATAATCGGCTGAACGCCTGCTCCGCTCGCAGCCACCGAAAACTCTAAAGCGGCAAACATATTGTTGCTGTCTGTCAATGCGACGGCAGGCATATCCATCCCGGCGCATAAATCTGGTAATTTTTTAAGACGCATTGCGCCTTCAAGCAGCGAATATTCGCTGTGCACCCGAAGATGAATAAATGTGGCTGATCCGCTCATAGCGCGCAAGCTATCCGACGATTGGCACAACCGAAAGCCCCTCAAATAACTTTCTCAATATCTTGTTTAAAGACCCGTACCGATCTGCCAGTATTTTTAGGCAATGGAAACTGTTTCGCTGTCTAAGGCACAAAAAAAGCTTGCCAAAAGCTGCGATTGCACGCTTTTGTATAGCTTCACACCGATGCGGCAATCGCTTAATGACCTCCTCTTGAGCAGCCACACTTTTGAGGACAAAAACCAAGAAGGAGCGATAGGTGACACAAACTCTGCTGAGTTTAGACGGCGTGACCAAAGCCTATCCCGGCGTTGTGGCAAACGACGATGTTGCGCTGCAGGTCGGGCATGGCGATGTGCATGCCTTGCTCGGTGAGAACGGCGCGGGTAAATCAACACTGGTTAAAATGATCTACGGTTTAGTCAAGCCCGACAGTGGCACGATGACCCTGATGGGCCATCCTTATGCGCCACCCGAACCACGCGCCGCCCGCGCCGCCGGGGTCGCAATGGTGTTCCAGCATTTTTCCCTTTTCAACGCGTTAAGCGTTGCTGAAAACATTGCCCTAGGGATGGAGGCCCCTCCCGCACAACGCGATCTGGCAGCGCAAATCAAAACCGTCTCGGAAACCTATGGCTTGCCACTAGACCCCTATAGAACGGTTGGAAACCTGTCGGCCGGCGAACGCCAGCGAGTCGAGATTATTCGCTGCCTATTGCAAAACCCAAAATTGCTGATCATGGATGAGCCCACCAGCGTGCTCACCCCGCAAGAGGTCGACATTTTATTCACCACGTTGAAAAAGCTCAGCGCGGCAGGCACAGCTATTTTGTATATTTCGCATAAACTGGACGAAATTCGCCAAATATGCGACCGCGCTACAATTTTACGGCGTGGCAAGAACGTCGGCTATTGCCGCCCCGCCGAGACCACAGCGCGTGATCTGGCTGAAATGATGGTCGGCTCCAGTTTTACCAGCCCAACACGTAAACCTCGAGAGATCGGCGATGTTGTTTTACACCTAAATGACCTGTCACTGCCCGCGCCCAGCGCCTTTGGCACCGCATTGAAACACATCAATCTGACCGTGAAAGCAGGCGAGATTATCGGCATCGGCGGAGTGGCAGGAAATGGCCAGGACGAGCTGCTGTCCGCGCTATCAGGGGAGGTTAAGGCCACAGCCGACAGCGTCGTATTTAACGGTACATCGATCGGCGACCACCCCCCTGGACAACGTCGATCCCTCAGGGTGTTCAGCGCGCCAGAAGAGCGCCTCGGTCACGCCGCAGTGCCTGATATGAGCTTGGTCGAAAATACGCTCATCTCGACCACCAGCCAAAAAGATATGATACGCAATGGATTTATTAACTGGCCCAAAGCCCGCGAATTTGCCGAACAGGTTATCGAGGCCTTTGATGTACGGACCCCGGGGGCAAGCAGCACGGCGCAGTCTTTATCAGGCGGGAATTTGCAAAAATTTGTTATCGGTCGCGAAGTGCTGCAAGCCCCGCAACTGCTGGTGGTCAATCAACCCACATGGGGCGTCGATGCCGCCGCTGCCGCCGCCATCCGGCAAGCGCTGCTTGATTTGGCACACAGCGGGGCAGCGCTGATTGTGATCAGCCAAGATCTTGATGAACTCCTTGAGATTTGTGACTATTTCGGCGCTTTAAACGCGGGGAGCTTGTCGGACACACGCCCTGTAGAAGGGCTTAAAATGGATCAGATCGGCTTGATGATGGGCGGCGCAGACAGCGCCGAGGCGCCACAGTGATACGGCTGGAAAAACGCTTACACCCATCGCGCGCACTGACAAGTTTGACGCCTATTCTTGCGGTTATCCTGACCATGATTATTGGTGGCCTTATGTTCGCCTTACTGGGCAAGCCACCGCT
>DDEJ01000026.1:56416-56884 GCA_002336405.1 Rhodobacteraceae bacterium UBA1957 | reverse complement strand
TGAAAACAGTTTTGCAAGAACATGCGGCCAAAGAGGCAATATTTGCTGAAAGCGGATTGAAATGGACGGCGGTGCGCGCAGCCGTCTTGACCAACCGGCCGGCAAAAGGCTCTGTTTTGGCCTCCAACATTGTGAGCAGCAGGACGATTCCGCGGGGAGATCTTGCAGCGTATCTGGTCACAGAAGTGACATCTGATCAAAACTATCGCCGACCAATTTCTGTGACCGCCGGATAAACTCAGACGGCAGTTTTTGTATCAGCCTACAGGATGCAGGCGGGAGTTGCCTTAAAAAACACCATAGGTTTCTTGGCCCTTTTTGCCGCGCTGAAAGGATGGGTGGCTGTTTTTCCAGTTGGAATTTAGCATTTTTCTGTCTTATGGATTTGACGAAGCAGAGGCTGACCATCTAGAAAAAGCCGTCTGAAAAAAGCCAGTCGATTAGGCACCAATTGCCGAATTTTCACTA
>DDEJ01000026.1:38773-56077 GCA_002336405.1 Rhodobacteraceae bacterium UBA1957 | reverse complement strand
CTTTCAGAAAAACGCTCTGGAGTGGTCAGCAGGACATACGAACTTAGTGCCGTCTCTGCCAAGTCTTCACGGTTGGGATTGGCCTTGGCATAGTTGGTAATGAACGCACCATCTGCGGCCTGGTCAAACTGCCATGCCGGATTGCGTGACCATCGGTCATCAAGTGTTGCATGCACACTTTCATGAAAGATGGTTTCCTCAAGATCATGTTGTTGCAGGCGGATCGCAATATTTTTAGGATAAAGGACGAAAAAATGGTCTGTGTTCTGTGCAAAGGCGGTTTCATCCCCATGGTGGATCACTACATGAGACAGAGTTTCGCGCATGGCGCTTGGTAAATGGGATAAGCCACAGGCCACATGTTTTGCATAAGCCAATGCAATTGCGCGTGGGCCCAAATCGGGATGCACCCAAAGCCCAACCCGGGTTCCATCGGCAAAGCGCGCGACAAAAAATAATACGTTCGAAGCTAATAATTTTCTGTG
Source organism: Rhodobacteraceae bacterium UBA1957 (assembly GCA_002336405.1). Taxonomy (GTDB): domain Bacteria; phylum Pseudomonadota; class Alphaproteobacteria; order Rhodobacterales; family Rhodobacteraceae; genus CPC320. Next base: position 55,592 of record DDEJ01000026.1, on the reverse strand, counting down.
CCGCTTATCGGCCATCTTGGCGCTTCCCGTCCTTTGAAAAGCAATGCAATGGGCCACTGAGGCGTCTGTAGATTTAATGAAGTCAATGTCATTTGAGACGACCGACCTTGAAAACAGCGGTTTTGCGGCTGAAGTTAGGGGGCTGAGTGTTTCGATGTCTGCAACATTTGTCTGCAGGCGATGTCCGAGGGAAATTATTGAAATACAGAGAATAAAGATGGAAAAAATGCGCATTTCAGTGCTGTGATTGAAATTAGACAAAGCCAAAGATCATACTTTTAACTTAAAATGCTCTTAGCTGGTCGTATTTACATAATATTTTTTAAAGAAAATTGACGGTATTCAACAGTCAATCTGGGCCTGTTTTATCTTGCAACTTGGAAAAATGAGCTTTGACCACTGCCCACCTAAGTGGGGACTTGCACGGCGCGCGGCTTGGGTTTATACGCCTTGAGCGGCCTTCCGGGCCGTAGAATCAAATTAGAAACGCCGCGTTTGCCCATTTCGTCGCTCGACGGGTAGTTCCGGCATAAGGAGAAGCGACATGAAACTACATGAATTGCACGACAATCCCGGCGCTACAAAAACCAAAAAACGGATCGGTCGCGGACCGGGTTCCGGCAAAGGTAAAATGGGTGGCCGTGGTATCAAAGGTCAGAAATCCCGCTCAGGTGTAGCGATTGGTGGCTATGAAGGTGGCCAAATGCCGCTTTACCAACGTCTGCCAAAGCGTGGCTTTACCAAGCCGAACCGTAAGTCTTACGCCGTCGTCAACCTTGGTCTGGTGCAAAAATTCATTGATGAAAAAAAGCTCGATGCCAAAGCTGCCATCACTGAGGATGTGTTGATTGCCAGCGGTCTCGTACGGCGCAAGCTTGACGGTGTTCGGGTGCTGGCGAAAGGCGACATCTCCGCCTCTGTCACGCTGCAGGTAACCGGCGCGTCTAAGTCGGCGATTGAGGCAGTAGCCAAGGCGGGTGGGACATTGACTGTCGTATCTGCTGTCGCGGCTGAATAACACCTTGTGAGCAGCGTCTAGGCTGCCTACATATGTTACAGTTTTCCCAATTGGCCGCCCGAGCTGGAAAACGCTTTGGGCGGTTTTTTATCTAAAAGAGAGACCCCTATGGTATCTGCTGCAGAACAAATGGCCGCAAACACAAGCTGGGCTGCCTTGGGTAAGGCCACTGACTTGCGTAACCGTATCTTGTTTACGCTGGGTTTGTTGATCGTCTACCGCCTTGGCACTTTTATTCCTGTGCCCGGCATTGATGGGCAGGCGTTGCGCGACTTTATGGAGCAGGCACAACAGGGCATCGGCGGTATTCTGACGATGTTTACCGGTGGGGCCTTGGGTCGCATGGGGATCTTTGCTCTTGGCATCATGCCCTATATTTCGGCCTCGATTATCATCCAGTTGCTGACCTCCATGGTGCCAGCATTGGAACAACTGAAAAAAGAGGGTGAGCAAGGTCGCAAGAAGATCAATCAATACACCCGCTTTGGGACCGTTGCTTTGGCCACCCTGCAGGCTTACGGGCTTGCGGTCAGCCTTGAAGCTGGTGAGTTGGTTACCGAACCCGGACTATTTTTCCGGATGTCCTGTCTGGTGACGCTGGTGGGTGGCACAATGTTCTTGATGTGGCTCGGTGAACAGATTACCGCACGCGGCATTGGCAACGGCATATCATTGATTATTTTCGTTGGGATTATCGCAGAAGTGCCCGCCGCATTGGCACAGTTTTTTGCCTCGGGCCGCTCGGGTGCGATTAGCCCGGCAATTATTGTTGGGGTGATAGTGATGGTGATCGTAACGATTGCCTTTGTGGTGTTTATGGAGCGCGCCCTGCGCAAAATTCACATTCAATACCCGCGGCGTCAAGTTGGCATGAAAATCATGGAAGGCCAGTCCAGCCACCTTCCGGTCAAGGTCAATCCCGCTGGCGTGATCCCGGCAATCTTTGCCAGTTCGCTGTTGTTGTTGCCCACGACGGTCAGCACCTTTTCGGGCAATCAGACGGGTCCGATCATGTCGACTATTTTGGCATACTTCGGTCCTGGTCAGCCGCTCTATCTGGCTTTCTTTGCCGCGATGGTAGTGTTTTTTGTTTATTTTTACACCTTTAACGTCTCGTTTAAACCAGACGAGGTCGCCGAGAACCTGAAAAATCAAAATGGGTTTGTGCCAGGTATTCGCCCCGGAGCGAAAACCGCCGAATATCTCGAATATGTGGTGTCACGTCTGCTCGTGCTCGGTGCCGCGTATTTGGCCCTCGTGTGTTTGCTGCCAGAAATTTTGCGCGGGCAATTTTCTATTCCGTTTTACTTTGGCGGGACATCAGTGCTGATTGTGGTGTCCGTGACAATGGATACCATTCAGCAGGTTCAATCGCATCTTCTAGCCCATCAATACGAAGGTTTGATTCAAAAATCACAACTTCGTGGAAAGGGTAAAAAGCGCAACAGCAAGGGAGGGACACGCAAATGAACATCATTCTGTTAGGGCCACCTGGCGCCGGCAAAGGAACGCAGGCGCGCCATTTGGTTGAGACCCGTGGTATGACGCAGCTGTCCACCGGTGACATGCTGCGCGAGGCCAAATCTAGTGGCACCGAGATGGGAAATATCGTGGCCGGCGTGATGGCAAAAGGTGATTTAGTCACCGATGAGATTGTTATTGGTTTGATCCGCGAAAAAATAGAATCCAACACGCAGGGCGGTTTTATTTTTGATGGCTTTCCCCGAACCCTGGCGCAAGCCGATGCGTTATCCGAACTTCTAAGTCAAACCAATCAAACGCTTGATGTGGTTGTGGAGATGCAAGTTGATGACAAGGCGTTGGTGGCGCGAATTGCGGGCCGGTCAACCTGTGGATCATGTGGTGATGTCTACCATGATGTGACACGACCACAGCCTGATAATGGTGTCTGCGAGGCCTGTGGTGCGTCCGATTTCCAGCGTCGGGCAGACGACAATGAGGAAAGTCTCAAAAATCGCCTTATGGAGTACTATAAGAAAACATCACCGCTGTTGGGCTATTACTTTGCCAATAAGCAACTGCAATCTGTCAATGGCCTCGCGGATATCAAAATTGTGCAGCTGGAAATCGCATCGGTTTTAGACGCGTTGTGATGTTTTGGTCTTGACCGCTGCATGAATCTCTCTTAACCACCGGGTTTGGTTGAGAGACCACGTCCATGGGCGCCCGTAGGGCTGCGCCGTGAACCCCCGACATGCAGCGCCTTGGCGAACTGGGTCGGGTTTTGTGAAAAAAGGTTCTGGGGTTACGGAACCGCAATGAAAAGGAAGCAAGAATTTGGCACGTATAGCCGGCGTGAACATCCCGACGCATAAACGGGTTCCCATCGCATTAACATATATCACCGGTATCGGTTCAGCGATCGCAAAGGAAATTTGCGCCGCGGTCAATATCGACGAAACGCGCCGGGTCAATGAATTAAGCGACGCCGAAGTTCTGGCCGTACGCGAACATATCGACGCCAATTGCATGGTAGAAGGCGATCTGCGCCGTGAGGTTCAAATGAACATCAAGCGTCTGATGGATCTGGGCTGCTATCGCGGTCTGCGTCACCGCCGCAATCTGCCGGTACGGGGGCAACGCACCCATACCAACGCCCGTACCCGCAAGGGCCCGGCGAGAGCAATTGCTGGTAAGAAGAAGTAAGGGAGGGCTTGAGTTATGGCACGTGATACACGTCGCGGAGGCAAAAAGAAGGTCTCCAAAAATATCGCCGCTGGTGTGGCGCATGTAAACAGTTCGTTCAACAACACCAAGATTTTGATTTCGGACGTGCAGGGCAACGCCATTGCATGGTCGTCTTCGGGAACCATGGGCTTTAAAGGCTCGCGTAAATCGACGCCCTATGCAGCGCAGATGGCGGCCGAAGATGTTGGCCGTAAGGCGCAAGAGCACGGTGTGAAAACGCTTGAGGTTGAAGTTCAAGGTCCGGGATCGGGTCGTGAATCCGCACTGCGGGCGCTGGCTGCTGCTGGTTTTAACATCACTTCGATCCGTGATGTGACGCCGATGGCACACAATGGCTGTCGTCCACCAAAGCGTCGTCGGGTGTAAACAATATTAATAGTACTGGTGGCGTGGGTTTAACTGCGCTGCCGCTTTTCTATTTTAACCTCGGGCGTCTTGCACTTCTGGACATGGGGGCAGGACAAGGATGGAGGATTTCATGATCCACAAAAATTGGGCCGATCTAATCAAACCGACGCAGTTAGACGTTAAGCCGGGCAATGACCCGACCCGTCAGGCGACGGTTACCGCTGAACCGCTTGAACGTGGTTTTGGGCTTACGCTCGGCAATGCACTGCGGCGCGTTCTCATGAGCTCTCTTCAGGGTGCGGCGATTGTAAGCGTGCAGATTGATAATGTTCTGCACGAGTTTTCCAGCGTTGCCGGTGTACGCGAAGACGTCACCGATATCATTTTGAACCTGAAGGGTGTTGCGCTGAGCATGGAAGTCGAGGGACCTAAGCGGCTTTCGATAAATGCAAAAGGTCCCGGTGTTGTGACCGCTGGCGATATATCTGAAAGTGCGGGTATCGAGATTCTAAACCGCGAGCATGTGATTTGCCACCTTGATGATGGGGCAGATGTGTTCTTTGAACTGACTGTCAATACCGGTAAGGGCTATGTCGCTGCCGATAAGAACAAGCCAGAAGATGCGCCAATCGGCCTCATTCCGATTGATGCGATTTATTCGCCGGTTAAAAAGGTGTCCTATGATGTGCAACCGACCCGCGAAGGCCAGGTGCTTGATTATGACAAGCTGACAATGAAGGTCGAGACTGACGGTTCGCTGTCGCCAGATGATGCTGTCGCTTATGCCGCGCGCATTTTGCAAGACCAGTTGTCGATCTTTGTGAACTTTGACGAGCCTGAATCAGCGTCGCGCCAAGATGATGATGATGCACTGGAATTCAATCCGCTGCTGCTTAAGAAGGTTGACGAGTTGGAATTGTCGGTGCGCTCTGCAAATTGCCTGAAAAACGATAATATTGTGTACATCGGCGATCTGATCCAGAAAACCGAAGCCGAAATGCTGCGGACGCCAAACTTTGGTCGGAAGTCTTTGAACGAAATCAAAGAAGTTCTGTCGGGCATGGGACTGCATCTGGGTATGGATGTTGAAGACTGGCCACCGGATAACATCGAGGATCTTGCAAAGAAATTTGAAGATGCTTTCTAAATTTGGATGAGGGGAAACCCTCATCCGTTTGACTGGGCAATCCCGCCCCAAGGAGAGAGGCTGACACGCATCGGCCTCCAGACAAAGAAAAAATACCTGTAGAAGGATAAGAAACATGCGTCACGCAAAAGGCTACCGCCGGCTTAACCGTACCCACGAACACCGCAAGGCACTCTGGGCAAATATGTCTGGCTCGCTCATCGAACACGAGCAAATTAAAACAACCCTTCCCAAGGCAAAAGAACTGCGCCGGGTGATAGAGAAGCTTGTGACCTTGGGCAAGCGCGGCGATCTGCATGCGCGCCGTCAGGCTGCGGCTCGGCTTAAGGAAGACCAATATGTCAGTAAATTGTTTGACGTGCTGGGACCCCGTTATAAAGATCGTCAGGGCGGATATGTCCGGATTATGAAGGCCGGTTTCCGCTATGGTGACATGGCGCCAATGGCAATCATCGAATTTGTAGACCGCGATCCCGATGCCAAAGGTAAGGCCGATAAAGAACGCGTTGCCCTGCAAGAGGCAGCAAGCGTCTAAGCACTTGCAAAGGTCTGCACTGTTTGAAAGCCACGGTCCCGCACTGTGGCTTTTTTCATGCACGCTGCGGTTAAATCAGTCGGAGGATCGACGCAGCGCAGCGCGGTATTCAGAGATCTTAAACGCGCCCAAAACTTGCGCAACACCTACATAGCTAACAATGCCCGCAAGGATCAGACCGCTCAACGCAAGATACCGCCAGCCCACGACCCTAAAGCTTGATCCGGCGAGGGCCTGACACAGAAACAGCACCACACCCATCGCCGCAGATGCGGCAAGGATGCGCCACAACCGCGTCCGCAAACGCGCATCAAACTGGGCCTCACGCCCAAAGCGACGCGCCCCCAAAGCCAACAACCCCACCATGGCCCAACCCGCAGCACTGGTGGCGATGGCGGGGGCCAGCCAGCCAAACATTGGGATAAGACCAATTGCCAAGGCGGCGTTGACGATCATCGATACCACTGCGTAACGAAAAGGTGTGCGGGTATCTTCGCGTGCAAAAAATAGCGGTTGCAATAGTTTTTGCAACATGAAGGCGGGCAATCCAAGTCCATAAATTGCAACCGCTTGCGCCATCGCGGCACTGTCGGCCGCAGTGGTGGCTCCGCGTTCAAACAACACCGAAACCAGTGGTAGCGGGATCACACATAACGCCACTGCTGCTGGCAGGGTTAGCGCCAGTGAAATCTCGGCGGCTCGGCTAAAGGCGGCGCGCGCACCGCTGGTGTCATTGGCTTTTAGCTTGCGCGACAGATCGGGCAAAAGCACAATTCCAATGGCGATGCCAACCACGCCGAGCGGCAGTTGATACAGCCGGTCGGCTCCATAGAGCCAGCCAACCGCCTTGTCAAAGCTGCTGGCGACCTGTTGGCCAACCACAAGGTTGATCTGCATCACCCCACCGGCCAAGGCGGCGGGAACTGCAATCACCACAAGCCGGCGCATATCTTTGGTCCAGCGCGGCCGGCCAAGGCGCAGTCGCAGGCCCGCACGCAGCGCCGCATGCCATACCAGCGCCAGTTGTGCGATACCGGCAACGGGTACGCTCCAGACCAGATAAAGCACTGGCTGACCGCCTGTGAACTTGGCGGTTATCAGAGCTGCAATTACCAAAATATTCAGCACAACAGGTGCTGCTGCGGCGGCGGCAAAATGGCCGCCGGCATTTAGAACGCCAGAAAACAGTGCTGCCAAAGAGATAAAGAAAATATAGGGAAACATAATCCGGCCAAAACCCACCGCGAGATCAAAGCGTTCGGTGCCACCAAAACCGCCTGCGGTGGCCCAGACCAGCGCCGGCATAAAGATCATCGCCACAGCCGTCAGTGCCAGCAAAACCAAGGCCAGACCGTTCAGCGCATCAGAGGCAAAGAGATTGGGATCATCTCCGGCCTGATATTTTTTCGAAAACATGGGCACGAATGCGGCATTGAACGCGCCTTCGGCAAAAAAGCGACGAAACATATTGGGCAGGCGGAACGCTGCGACAAAGGCATCCATCACGGGACCGGGGCCAATCACGCCAAACAGGATTATTTCGCGCAATAACCCAAGAACACGGCTCATCAGGGTCCAGAAGCCGACAGTCAAAACCCCATAGACAAGGCGGATCGGTTTCACGATGCCGCCCGCTCGCGACCGGCTGTGATCGCTTCGCGCAATTTTTTCTCAAGGGATTTCTGTTTTGAGGCAGAGTAGAATTTAAGCCCGAACATGTCTTTGACATAAAAGTTATCGACCACTTGCTCGCCATAGGTCGCCACCACCGAAGAGGCGATGTAGATATTGGCGTCGGCCAGCGTGCGGGTCAAATCATACAGTAGCCCCGCGCGGTCGCGGGTGTCTACTTCGATGATCGTATAGATTTCCGAGCCTTCATTGTCGAAAGTGATCGAGGTTGGCACTTTGAAAGCGCCTTCGCGTTTCTTGACTTTGTCGCGGTCTTTGATGGCTTCTTTGGCCAGGACTTTTCCACTGAGAATTTTTTCAATCATCTCCTGCAAGCGCGGCAAACGGGTCGCCGAATATGGCTTGCCCTCGCCGTCTTGTATCCAGAATGCGGCCGTCGCATAGCCGTCTTTTGAGGTAAAGGAACGGGCGTCGACAACATTCGCACCAACAAGGGCCAAAGCCCCTGCGAGACGCGAGAAAATGCCCGGGTGATCGACGATCGCAAAGCAAACACGGGTTGCATCACGCGCGCCTTCGGGGTGTAAGTCAATGCGGATTTCATCCTCGCGGATGCCGTCTAGTAACTGTGCAAACAACACATGGGTGCTGACGTGCAGACCCTGCCAATAGGGTGGATAATGGCGGTCAATCTCGCGTTTTAATGCGGCCTTCGACCACTGGGGCAATGCGGCGCGCAGGGTGCGTTTCGCCTCGCTGCCGATATTGTTGCGGTTGAGAGCCTCAAGCCCGGTCTCAAGCGCTTTGTGGGTCTCTCTGTACAAAGATCGCAACAAGGTCGCTTTCCAGTTGTTCCATGTTTCGGGACCAACGCTGCGAATGTCACACACCGTCAGTACAGTTAGCAAGTCGAGACGTTTGACTGTCTGTACGGCTTTGGCAAAATCGCGAATAGTGCGGGGATCTGAAATATCGCGCTTTTGCGCCATATCTGACATCAGCAGATGATGCCGCACAAGCCATTCCACGGTTTCGGTTTCAGCCTTGTCTAGCCCGAGACGCGGGGCCACTTTGCGCGAGATACGGGCCCCAAGAATGGCGTGATCTTCGTCGCGCCCCTTGCCGACATCATGCAGAAAAAGCGCGATATAAAGCACTTTTCGGTTCAGGCCCGTTTTTAAAATATGGCTGGCGAGGGGCAGTTCTTCTATCAGTTCGCGGCGTTCAATCTGCGCCAGATTGGTGAGACATTGGATGGTATGTTCGTCGACCGTATAGTGATGGTACATGTTGAACTGCATCATCGCCACGATTGGTTCGAATTCTGGGATGAATTTCGCCAAAATGCCCAGTTCGTTCATGCGCCGCAAAGCCCGTCCGGGATTGCCGTGTTTGAGCAGGAGGTCAAGAAAAATGCGCCCTGCAGTTTTGTCGTTGCGCATCGCGTCATCGACAAGATTGAGGTTGGCTGTGACCAGCCGCATTGCATCGGGGTGGATCAACAATCCGGTGCGCAGCCCCTCTTCAAACAGGCGCAGCAGATTGAGTTTGTCGGTGAGAAAATCCGTCTCATCGCCGATTGCCAGCCGATTATGCACTACTTTAAAGCCCTTAGGTGGGCGGGGCTTGCGCGTGAAAATCCGCTGAAGCAATGGCGCAGCCTTGGCATGAGATGCTTCCAGCGAGGTCAGAAAGATCCGCGTGAGATCGCCGACTGCGGTGGCGTGCAAAAAATAATCTTGCATGAAATGTTCCACCGCGCGGCGCCCACTTTTATCGCGGTAGCCAAGCTTTTCGGCGATTTCGACTTGCAGATCAAAGGTCAGCATATCCATGGCGCGCCGGGTTGTCAGGTGCAGGTGGCAGCGCACCGCCCACAGGAAATTTTCGGCTTTCTCCAGCCTTGCAAACTCGTCGGGGCGAAACACGTCCAAGTCCGCAAGGTCGTCGGTACTTGTAATGCGAAAGACATATTTTGCGATCCAGTAGAGCGATTGCAGATCGCGCAAGCCGCCCTTGGCCTCTTTTACGTTAGGCTCTACCAGATAGCGCTGGCCACCCTGTTTTTCATGGCGTGCTTCGCGCTCTTCCAGCTTGGCCTCAATAAATTCGTGCTCGGTGCCCTGAAAGAGATCCTGCCAGAGTTTTACCTCAAGTTCTGTCGCCAGCGCGTTGTCGCCGCACAAAAACCGTTGTTCCAGCATTGCGGTGCGGATGGTAAAATCTTCTGATCCCAGACGAATGCAGTCGCGGATATTGCGGGATGCGTGTCCGACCTTGAGCCGCAAATCCCACAGGATGTACAGCATTGTTTCAATCACGCTCTCAGCCCAGACAGTCATTTTGTAGGGCGTGAGGAACAGCAGATCAACATCTGAATGCAGCGCCATCTCGCCGCGACCATAGCCCCCGACTGCGATAACAGCCAGCCGCTCTGCAGTGGTTGGGGTCGGGGCGGGATGAAACGTATTTTGCGCCAGATGATAAGTGGTTCGGACCAGACAATCGGTCAGTTGGGAATAAGCCCGGATCGCGGTCTGCGCTGCAAGAGGTGCAGCAGCGAGATTTGCCTCTATTGTGGCCAGAGCAGACAGGCGCGCAGCGCGCAATTCTGTAACAACGACTGCACGTTTCTCGCGCTCGTCTTGCAACCCGGACAGAGCCGATACAATTTTTGCCAAGAGCGCCGCTTCGTCAAGAAATGTTGTGGCGCTCTGCGTGGTATCGGAAAGGGTCATTGTGGACTGTGAAGCGCAATATGTGTCAAAACCAGACCCTGCCGAAGCTGACCGGCGCCGCATCGATCAGGACAACTTTTTTACGCTCGATTTTGGCGATTGCGAGGGCGCGCTCGTTGGTTCCGTCGGCCAGAAACCTGAACACGCCGCTGACGCCTTGAAATCCCGAAGCTTGAGTGAGGGCAGTTTTGGTTACGGCATTTTTCTGACCGGTGCTCACCAGTGCGCCGATCGCCGCAAGCCCGTCATAGGCCAATCCGGCCAGTTGGTGGGGCGGTGATCCATAGCCTTTGGTAAAGCGGGTTTTAAAGCTTGCGCTGACCTGTCTGCTTGGGCTGGTGAACCAACCGTTTTGAACGCCCGGTAATTCTAGAATCTGACGTGGGATATCCCAACGTGATAGGCCGATATACTGGACATCTTGCGGGTTTATTCCGGCTTCGGGAAGTAGTTGTACCAAAAGTGGCAGAGCCCGTGCCGTGTTTGAGGTTAGAAATAGGGTGTCAGCTTGGGTCTCGAGCACGCTGTCTTTGATCCTTGCAACCGAATCGATCACGCCTTTTTGCGAAAACTCAAATGCCTCGATTGCGACGATCTCCAGTGGGGTGGATTGTGCGGCATTTTCCAATGCGGCTTTGCCCAGTTCGCCCTCGAGAGTTCTGGGGTGTACGATGACCGCTTTGGTTCTACCCTGACTGGCGGCATAGCTGACCAGGCGGTTTGCGGTATTGTTAAACGTCGGGCCAAGCACAAACACATTGTTGCCAGCAATTGAGGCATTGTTGGAGAAACTCAACACATTCACGCCACTGTCTGCCACGGCAGCGCCAACCGCTTTGGCGTTTTCGGCCAGCAGTGGGCCAAGGATAATCTTTGCGCCTTCTTGCACGGCCTGACGAGCGACCAATGCGGCCTGCTCGGGGTTGCCGGCGGTGTCAAACACGCGTAGGTCGATGCGTATACCCCCCAGATCCGCGATTGCCATTTGGGCGGCCTGTTCCAGACTGGTCGCAATTGAGGCGGTTTCCTCATAGCTTTTGGGGATCAGTAGCGCGACCTGTACGGGTTTTGTCGGGTCGATCATCGGGCCGTCAGAGACGCCTGTGGGCCCCGAGGTAGAGGTGCAACCGGCCATCAGAGCCAAGGCGCTTCCCGCTGCCACCGCTGTAACCCGCCCACAACAGCTTTGGATCAAAGAAAACACATCAAACCGCATTAAAGCTACTCCTATATTACGTTTCCGGTATCGCCGCCATAGAATTTGCGTCAACTATAGAGGTCAAAAAAGATGGGTCCAGATGTGAATCACCGAATAGAGAAATTACCAGCAGGATTGTATTTTGTTGCAACACCTATTGGCACAGCGCGTGATATCACTCTGCGGGCGCTTGATATCCTGGCCAGTGCCGATGTGATCGCCGCCGAGGACACAAGAACGATGCGGCGCTTGCTGGATATTCACGGTATTGCATTGGGCGACAGGCCGCTTCTGGCCTATCATGATCACAATGGTGAACAGGCACGACCAAAATTACTGGCGTTTCTGGCGCAGGGAAAGGCTGTGGCCTATGGCTCTGAGGCGGGCACGCCACTGATTGCTGATCCGGGGTTTGGCTTGTCGCAGGCGGCCGTCCAAGCCGGTGCGCTTGTCACAACCGCACCGGGCCCATCAGCAGTTATTGCAGCGCTGACGTTGGCGGGTCTGCCGACAGACCGGTTTTTCTTTTGTGGGTTTTTGCCAAACACCCAGTCCCAGCGCAAGGCGGCTCTGCAAAATTTCCGTGATGTGCCAGGAACTCTTGTTTTCTACGAATCGCCCAAGCGTATCAAGTCTATGATCGCGGATGCGGGGGCTGTTTTGGGCGAAGGGCGTCAGGCTGTGATCTGCCGTGAGCTGACTAAAAAATTCGAAGAGTGCCGCCGTGGCACCTTGTCAGAACTGGCGAGCACGCTTGCATCGCTTACTCTCAAGGGGGAAATCGTGGTATTGATTGATCGTGCCCGTTTACCCGTTGTTAAGCCCGAGGACATAGAGCAAAGCCTGAGGCAGGCCTTGACAGAGCATTCGCTGCGCGATGCCTCAGATCTGGTGGCCAACGCTTTGGGCGTTCCGCGACGACAGGTATATCAAATGGCGTTAACTTTAGGCAGACAGGAATGAGCGGTGCGCTGGCATTTCATGCGGGACTGGCAGCAGAGCATTGCGTTGCAGATCTCTACCGCGATCGAGGCTGCCATTTGCTGGCTGAGCGCTGGCGGTGTGCCTATGGCGAGATCGACTTGATTTTCCAAAATCCACAGACGGGTGGATTGATTTTTGCCGAAGTGAAAAAAAGTCGCAGCAGTGCCGCCGCTGCAGCACGGGTGACCCGCGCCCAGATCCGACGTATTCACAATGCGGCGCTGCTGTTTGTGGCAGATCAGCCGCTGGGCCAACTGACTGAAATGCGGTTTGATGCAGCGCTGGTCGACATGACTGGCGTCGTTGAGATCGTTGAGAATGCCTTTATGGATCGCGCATGAGGCATTGAATACCATCGCAAGCTACGCCATTTAGTAGATGCTAGGCGTAACCAAAAGGAACTTGCCCTGTGAAAATTGCCTTTCAAATGGATCCGATTGAGCCGATTGACATTGCCGCTGACAGCACTTTTCGGCTGGCTGAAGAGGCGCAGGCGCGGGGGCATGAGTTGTTCTACTACACGCCCGATCATCTGGCCTATCAAGAGGGCAGGGTCACGGCCACAGGCTGGCCGTTGAGCGTGCAAAGAGTGGTGGGAAACCATGCCATTTTAGGCCTGAAAACCGAAGTTGATCTGGCTGATTTTGATGTGATCTGGCTGCGCCAAGATCCACCCTTTGATATGCATTATATCACCACGACGCATTTGCTGGATCGAGTTCACCCCGATACGCTGGTGGTCAATGACCCGTTTTGGGTGCGAAATTATCCTGAAAAATTATTGGTACTAGATTTTCCTGACTTGACCCCCCCCACTACGATTGCGCGGGATCTCGACACAATCAAAGCCTTCAAAGCCCGCCATGGGGATGTGATCTTAAAACCTCTTTACGGCAATGGTGGGGCGGGCGTGTTCCGTTTGGACGCGCAGGACCGCAACCTGAGTTCGCTGCACGAGCTGTTCAGCGGCTTTAGCCGCGAACCGTTGATTGTGCAAAAATTTTTACCGGCAGTCAGTCAGGGTGACAAGCGCGTTATTCTTGTAGACGGTGAACCGGTTGGAGCGATTAACCGTATACCGGCCAAGGGTGAAACCCGCTCAAACATGCATGTGGGCGGGCGTCCCGAAAAAGTTGGGCTAACCGAACGAGATTTGGAAATTTGTGCCAGAATAGGCCCTATCTTACGTGAAAAGGGCCAGATTTTTGTTGGCATTGATGTGATTGGTGACTATCTGACCGAAATTAATGTCACCTCTCCGACAGGTATCCAAGAATTGGAACGGTTTGACGGGGAAAATATTGCGGCAAAAATTTGGGCCGCCATCGAAAGTAAACGGGCCTGAGATGTCCTTTCGCCTGCATTTGGCGAACCTGGTTTTGCGACTGTTCGAAAAGCCGCACCTGACGCGGGCAACACCGCAAGAGTTGCGCGTTGCTTTCGAACGCAAGGCGCAACTCTTTTTCCACCCGCCCAAAGGAACGGTTTTTTCGCGGCAACACCTCAAAACCCCGTCTGGCTCTTTGCAGCTCCAATGGGTACAGCCGGCACAGACGTCGCAGGGTGGGGTTATTTTGTATTTCCATGGTGGTGGGTATGTGTTCGGGTCGGCGCGCAGCCATCGTGCGATGTTGGCCAAGCTGGCATCTTTGACAGGATGCAGGGCTTGTCTGCCAGATTATCGCTTGGCACCTGAGCACCCGTTTCCCGCCGCGCTAGAGGATGCTCGGGCAGCCTATCAAGGTTTGCTTGGTCAGGGGTGCCGGCCCGAAGATATTGTGCTGGGCGGCGATAGCGCCGGGGGCGGTTTGGCCTTGGCGTTGCTGCATAGTCTGCTGTCTCAGGGGCAGACTTCTCCGGCCGGTGTTTTTTGTTTTTCGCCACTGACTGATATGACATTTTCCGGATCAAGCCTGCGCAGCAATGCCCGTTCGGACGTGGTGTTGCCCGTGTGTCGGGTCCGAGAAGTTGGACAGATGTATCTGCGTGAACATGGCCCACAAGATCCATATGTCTCGCCGTTATTTGGGGTATTCAAAGGCGCGTCACCGGTGTTGTTGACCGTTGGTGACGGCGAAATATTGCTGGATGACACGTGTCGCATGGCGCAAGCATTGGAACGTGACTGCGTTGATGTCACTTGCGATATTCGTCACAATCACCCACATGTATGGCCCATCTTGGGCGACTGGTTGCCTGAGGCGCGTGCCAGCTTGCAGGATACTGCAGCTTTTGTTCGACGGGTATTGGATGTGGCAAGCAATTTGACGGCTGAGACCCTGCCGCCAGATGTGCGATGACGCGGTAAAAATCAGGTTTGAATTTTTAAAATCATGCAATTGCAAGGGTATATAGCCTGTTTGAGATAAATGACCTCTATATGTTGATGTCGGCATAAGATTTGCAATTTTTAAGCAGAGCCTATTGCCACCTGAGATCAGAGAAAAGTGATGACGCAGACAGACCTAGCATATGCCCCGTCCAAAGACGGATCTTCCCCACAGTGTGATACGGAGCTTGCGCAAAAAAGAGCTCGGCTTTTTGAATTGCAAACAGCAATTTTGTCGCCGCCGGATCCGTTATATGAAGAATTTCAACCGCAACGGGATGAGTTTGAGTTTCTCTCAGGGCGGGCCAGCTGTGTGGCAAGCCTTTAGGCTGTGATCTGAGTTCTGGTGCAGGACCAACGGCAATCAAACAGGCGGGTCCGGTGAACCCAACCTTTGGCTTAAACCAACCTTGTGCGGCGTGGCTTGTCGCGGTCACCGGGTTGAGTGAAACTGGATGAGACTGCTTTTTGGGGATCTTTTGTGTTCGAAAGGTGCGGCAGGGCGAGCCGATAACTCAGAGCCTCGGCGATATGGGTCTTGGCCACTTGTTCGACGCCGGCCAGATCTGCGATAGTACGTCCGACCCGCAACACCCGGTGATACCCGCGCGCCGAGAGGCGAAACAACTCTGCGGCGCGGTTGAGCAGGGCCTGACCCGGCGTGTCAGGCGTTGCGACCCTGATTAATTGCGCGCCCTCAAGATCGGCATTGCTGCGCAGGTCGAGATGATCGCGATAGCGGTCGGTCTGGATTTGAAAGGCGGTGGCAACCCTTGATGCGACGGTTGCGCTTGTATCTCCGTCGCTGGGCAGATCAAGATCATGAAAAGGCACTGGCGGCATTTCGACCGTAAGATCAAAGCGATCCATCATTGGTCCTGAAATATGCCCCATATATTCGCCACCGCATAAAGGCACGCGGGCGCAGGATCGGCTTGGGTCTGATAGATATCCGCATTTGCACGGATTGGCGGTGGCGATCAGCATGAATTGACACCGGTAAGTGCTGTGGGCTTTGGCGCGTGCGACCATCACCTGACGGTCTTCCAAAGGTTGCCGCAGGCTTTCCAGAACAGAGCGGCTGAATTCGGGAAATTCATCCATGAACAAGATACCATTATGGGCAAGGCTGATTTCGCCGGGTTTTGCATCGCGCCCACCTCCGATAATTGCCTTTTCCGAGGTGGTATGATGCAAAGCTCGAAACGGTGGCTGACGTGAAACACCCCCGTGCGCCAATTCGCCGAAAATTGACCTAATCATCGAGGTTTCCAACGCTTGGATAGGGGTCAACGGCGGCAGGAGGCCCAAGCTCCGTTTTGCCAGCATCGACTTGCCACACCCGGGTGTGCCCACAAGAAAGAGGTGGTGGCGGCCGGCAACCGCAATTTCGAGCGCCCTTTTGCCGCGCTCTTGACCTTTAATGTCACAAAGGTCTCCAAGGATTATCGGGGTCTCAATGTTGCCCGCCTTTGCAGCAGGGATCGGTTTTTGACCGTTGAAGTGCTGAATTATGTTCCACAGGCTATCGGCACCGATCACCTGTGCATTTTCGAC
Source organism: Rhodobacteraceae bacterium UBA1957 (assembly GCA_002336405.1). Classification (GTDB taxonomy): domain Bacteria; phylum Pseudomonadota; class Alphaproteobacteria; order Rhodobacterales; family Rhodobacteraceae; genus CPC320. The sequence continues at coordinate 39,397 of DDEJ01000026.1, read as the reverse complement.
CCAAGCGGCTTCAGGCCCGCAAGCTGTGGGGCAAATCAATAGCCGGTCAGAGGCGGCGGCGGTTACGGCGGCTGGCAGTGCACCACGCACTGGTACCAAGGCACCATCCAATGATAATTCACCCAAAGAGACGGTGTTTTCACACGCATCTTGCGCAATAATACCGATGGCAGCCAACAGTGCCAGTGCGATTGGCAAATCAAAATGACTGCCATCTTTGGGCAGGTCCGCCGGTGATAGGTTTACCGTGATTCGTTTTGAAGGCAGGGCAATTGACATCGAGGCCAGTGCGCTGCGCACCCGGTCGCGGGCTTCTGAGACCGCTTTATTGGGTAAACCGACGATAGAAAACCCTGGCAGTCCGGCGCTGAGGGCACATTGCACTTCAATAGAGCGGGCCTCTACACCCTCGAAGACAACCGTATAGGCTTTGTAAATCATCGCTCACCCCGTTTTCCAGCGCCCCCTTATGGGATGTGCAAGAGCGTGGGCTCGATATAGTTGCGAATTGATTAATACGCGCGTGCGGCGCATCTCTTTGCGATGGCGATAGCAGGCCTTATCCCTGGCCCTGTCCTATTGCCTTGAACAAGGCTGTTGTTGATAATTTCAGGGCTTTTGGGC
>DDEJ01000026.1:7729-38425 GCA_002336405.1 Rhodobacteraceae bacterium UBA1957 | reverse complement strand
TCAGGGCGTATGCGAAATTTGTCCGCCAGACCACAGACCGTCGCACACCATCACGTGCGTAATCGAAAGGTTTTCAATCTTATGGCCAAAGGCTTGATAGGCCGTCAGACCTAAGGCGCGCTGTACCTGACTAAGGATAACGCCAAAATGTGCAACCACAACCAGGTTTGGGGCGTGATTGCTTGCCACCAGCCGATCTATTGCGGCATTACTTCTGGCGCAGAGCGCGTGCCAAGAATCGCCATTCGGTGGGCTGATCTCGCCCGGTGTTTCATAAAATGCCCTCAGCCGCTCGGGGCTTTCGGCCTCGACTTCGGAAAAAACTTTCAGTTCCCAATCTCCAAAATTCATCTCGCGCAGGTCGCGGTCATGTGGCAGTCGGTGCCGTTTTGCTTGTATGGCGTCTGCGGTTGTCACTGCGCGGCTCAGGTCTGACGAGATCACGAATGCATCCTTTGGTAACGCCGCCTCTAGGCGGGCCAGCGCCTGTGTGTCTGAAAGGTCTGCAGCCAGATCGCTCCATCCTACCATGCCCTTGGCATGGGTTGGTCCATGTCGGATCAGAAATATATCTGTCATAGCTTCCCTTTGAGCAGGCATGGCAATCCAGCGGTGATAAAAACAACCGTATCCGCACAGACTGCAAGCCGCTGGTTGAGGTGGCCCTGCAGGTTGCGAAATTGTCGCGCCAGTGCGTTTTCGGGTACGATGCCTTGACCGACTTCGTTAGACACCAGCGTGATTTGGCCTGCACAGTGCGCAAGTGCAGTGATCAACCGGTCGCATTCGTGGTCTATATCGCTGTGTTTCAGCAGGTGATTGCTCAGCCACATGGTGATGCAATCAAGCAATACACACTCGTTGTTTTTTATGGTGGCCAGCGGTGTGAGCAAATCGAAAGGTGCTTCAATTGTTTCCCAACCACTGCCACGTTGGGTTTTATGACGCTCTATCTTATCGCGCATTTCTTCATCAAAACACTGAGCTGTTGCTAGATATATCCTTGATTTACCGCAAGATATTACAAGGTTTTCTGCAAAAGCCGATTTTCCGGATGCAGCCCCGCCCAAGACTAATGTAATTTTTTTTGACATTTTTTGCCTGTGAGTGATCTGATCCCTGACATTTTGCGTATCTGTTAGTGAAAGACAAGAAAAACTGTTGCGCTCTTGCTGGGCGATTGGGGGACTAAATGGCGCTTGATTTTGCAAAAGACATGAACTTGTCACGGCGAGCTATGAAAGCCGAACTGCTGGATGCAGAGACCGAGTTAAAGCTGGCCTATGCATGGCGCGACCAGCGCGACGAGGCTGCGTTGCACCGTTTGATCACTGCCTACATGCGTCTGGCGATTTCAATGGCCGCAAAGTTCAGACGGTACGGGGCTCCAATGAACGACCTGATCCAAGAAGCTGGTGTCGGGTTGATGAAAGCGGCCGACAAGTTTGACCCCGATCGGGGTGTGCGCTTTTCAACCTATGCGGTCTGGTGGATCAAAGCAAGTATTCAAGATTATGTTATGCGCAACTGGTCGATGGTCCGTACAGGATCGACCAGCAGCCAGAAGTCTTTGTTCTTTAACATGCGCAGGGTGCAGGCCCGGCTTGAGCGCGAAGCCACAAAGCAGGGTCAATCGCTGGACAGGCATCAACTACAGCAAATGATTTCAAGCGAGATCGGTGTGCCATTGCATGACGTCGAGATGATGGACGGACGTTTGTCAGGGTCTGATTATTCTCTTAATGCTACACAGTCGTCTGAAGACGAAGGTCGCGAGTGGATCGATGCGCTAGAGGATGACGGCGTTCAGGCGGCCGAACACATCGAGCATAAGCATGACACGGATCAATTGCGAGAGTGGCTGTTGACTGCGATGAATGCGCTGAGCGACCGCGAGAGATTTATCGTACAAGAGCGCAAACTGCGCGACGACGCCCGCACGCTTGAAAGTCTTGGGCTGGAACTCGGCCTCAGCAAAGAACGTATCCGCCAGCTCGAGGCGGCAGCCTTTACAAAGATGCGCAAGAACCTCGAGGGCCAGTCGCCAGAAGTTTTGCAGTTTTTGATGTGAGGTGTCTGCGGCGCAATGCGCTGCAGGTGTTTGCTGTCGTCGTTCCATCGCTTGTCAGGCCCGGTTGATGCGCTTATCATGGAGCGACCGAAACTAGAGGTACAAAGTGATGCTGGGCGGCAAACGCATTCTTTTAATCATTGCGGGGGGCATCGCGGCTTATAAATCGTTGGAGTTGATTCGGCGACTCCGGGATCGGGGTGCGATCGTTACACCGGTTATGACCAGCGCAGCCGAGCAATTTGTGACTCCGTTGTCGGTTGCAGCCTTGGCCGGCGAGAAACTGTACCGCGACCTGTTTGATCTAACCGACGAGGCCGAGATGGGCCACATTGAGCTGTCGCGCAGTGCTGACTTGCTTTTGGTGGCCCCTGCAACTGCAGATTTGATGGCAAAAATGGCGCACGGTCAGGCCAATGATTTGGCATCGACAGTTTTACTGGCAACCGATACGCCGGTACTGGTGGCGCCCGCCATGAATGTGCGCATGTGGCAGCATCCGGCCACGCAGCGCAATTTAACTTTGCTGCAAGGTGATGGCATCGAGTTTGTTGGTCCCGATGATGGAAACATGGCCTGTGGAGAGTTCGGTCCCGGGCGGATGTCTGAACCGCTGGCGATTGTGGCGGCTGTCGAGGCAAAGCTGACGGCGGGGCCCTTGTCGGGCAAACGCATTATTGTCACCTCTGGCCCCACGCATGAACCCATTGATCCAGTGCGTTATATTGCGAACCGCTCATCAGGGCGTCAGGGCAACGCGCTGGCCGCAGCGCTTGCGGCGCTGGGCGCCGAGGTGGTATTTGTCACCGGCCCGGCGCAGATCGCGGCCCCAGATGGGGTGCAGGTGGTGCCAGTTGAGACTGCACAGCAAATGCTCGAAGCGGTTGAAAGTGCACTTCCCGCAGACGCCGCGGTGTGTGCCGCGGCGGTGGCCGACTGGCGCGTTGTGTCACCTGCGGTTCATAAGATGAAAAAGCAAAAAGATGTGGCGCCGCAGCTCGCTTTTGAAGAAAACCCCGATATTCTGGCCCGCATCAGCCAGCACAGCAAAGATCGCCCGGCGTTGGTGGTTGGCTTTGCGGCAGAAACCGACGATTTGCTGGAAAACGCCACAGCCAAGCGCCAGCGCAAAGGCTGTGACTGGATCGTTGCCAATGATGTCTCCCCTGACACCGGTATTATGGGCGGTGACGAAAATGCAGTGACGTTGATTACCGATGCGGGGCCGGAATGCTGGCCGAGAGCACCGAAACACCAGGTTGCGGCACGGTTGGCCCGGCGTATTGCAGAGACCTTGCAATCATGACCACATTACAGCTGGCTTGGACCGATGAAGCTGATCAAAGCGTGGCGTTGCCATCTTACGAAACGCACGGCGCGGCGGGGGCCGATTTGCGCGCAAATTTCGCAGTGGGTCAGCGTGGTGGCGTATGCCTGTCGCCGGGTGCGCGCGCGCTGATACCCACCGGATTGCGGCTGGCCATCCCACCAGGGTTCGAGGTGCAACTCCGGCCGCGCTCGGGACTGGCGCTCAAACATGGTATCACCTTATTGAACACGCCCGGAACGATTGACAGTGATTATCGCGGCCCGTTGGGGGTGATCGTGATCAACACCGGGCAACAGGCGTTTGCGATCGCCCACGGCGACCGTATTGCCCAGATGGTGCTGGCGCCGGTTGTGCAGGCTGGGTTCACGCTTTTGGCAACACTGGATGAGACCACACGCGCGGCGGGTGGATTTGGCTCGACGGGACAGAGCTGATGTTGTTGGTATTCTTGATTGCAGCGGGTCTGTGGGGGGGCGGCGCTTTTATGGGGGTTCCGCGCCGGTCGCGGCTCTCCGCTTTGGCTGGATTATATATTGCCGTGCTTGCGTTACAGGTGCTTTTGCCCACGGGCCATGTGCTGCGCCAGGCCACCGGCGAGACGCCGGCGCTGTGGTTGCTTTTGGGGGTGGCCGTGGCGATGGTTCTGGTCTATCGCCGGGGACTTGGTTGGTTGCAGGCGCGGGCCGCGCACCAGCGGGATGTGGCAATGCCCGCACCGGCAGGTGAGACGTTTTCAGACACCGAACTTGAGCGTTATGCCCGCCATATTGTGCTGCGCGAACTGGGTGGACCGGGTCAGCGCAAAATCAAACAGGCTCGCGTGCTGGTAATTGGAGCCGGCGGTCTTGGCGCGCCGGCATTGCAATATCTTGCGGCGGCCGGCATTGGCACCATTGGCGTAATCGATGACGATCATGTGGAAAATGCCAACTTGCAACGTCAGGTGATCCACCGTGACGCCGATATTGGCAAGCCCAAGGTTTTCTCAGCCGAGGCGGCAATGCTGGCACAAAACCCCTATGTCAAAGTGCGGCCCTATCACCGGCGGTTGACCGCTGACATTGCTGAGGATTTGTTTGCCGATTATGATGTGATCTTGGATGGTTGTGATAATTTTGAGACGCGCTATCTTGTTAACCGCATCGCCGTCAAACTGCAAAAACCCCTTATTTCAGGCGCGCTTTCGCAATGGGAGGGTCAGCTCAGTGTCTTTGATCCAGCTTGCGGCACGCCCTGTTACGAATGTATTTTTGCCACAGCCCCCAACGACGGGCTGGCGCCGTCTTGCGCGATGGCGGGCGTGTTGGGGCCTTTGCCCGGTGTTGTTGGCGCAATGATGGCAGTAGAGGCGGTCAAGCTGGTGGCACAGGCTGGCGCATCGCTGCGCGGTGAGATGTTAATCTATGACGCCCTTTACGGAGAGAGCCGAAAGCTGACGATCAAACCCCGTGCTGACTGTCCGGTCTGTGGCAGGACCGATCTGGAAGAAACAGCGTCTTTTTTAACAACGGGCACCGGGAATTAACCGGGCCTTACAGGAGATTTTCATGACCAACCCTTTATTACAACCGTGGAATACCCCGTTTGAAATCGCCCCGTTTCAGGACATACACGATCGTGATTTTGCACCTGCTTTTGCCAGTGCGCTGGCTGAAGATATGGCGGAGACGCTGGCGGTGGCGCACGACCCTGATGCGCCCAGTTTTGCCAATACCGTAGAGGCTCTGGCTCGCACCGGCAAGGCTTTGGAAAAGGTGCTGTCGGTTTTCTATACGGTGTCAGGGGCTGACAGTAATGCCGCACGCGAGGATTTGATGCGGGATTTCTCGCCTAAACTTGCGGCACATGGTTCGGCAATTTACAGCAATAAGGCGCTGTTTGCCCGCATCGATACGCTGTGGAAAAGCCGCGAAAATCTGCAACTGAGCCCCGAACAAAGCCGTGTTTTGATGTTGAGCCACCGTGCCTTTGTCCGTGCAGGCGCCGGTCTTGAAGGCGCGGATGAGGCCCGGATGAAAGCGATTAAATCGCGGTTGGCAGTGATTGGAACCGAGTTCTCACAAAATCTTCTGGCCGACGAGCGCAGTTGGTACATGGAACTGTCGGACGATGATCTTGAAGGGTTGCCAGAGTTTTTAATCGCGGCGAGCAAAAATGCAGGTGCCGAAAAGGGCCTTACCAGTCCAATTGTGACACTGTCACGGTCGATCATAACGCCGTTTTTGCAGTTTTCGCCCCAGCGCGATTTGCGGGCCCGTGCCTATGCGGCATGGGCGGCGCGCGGGGCCAATGACGGGGAGACCGACAACCGCGCGCTGGCTGGCGAAATGCTGGCGCTGCGCAAAGAGATGGCGGATTTGTTGGGCTATGATGATTTTGCCTCGTTCAAGCTTGAGACCGAAATGGCCAAAACGCCGGGAAACGTCCGTGATCTTCTCACTTCGGTTTGGGAGCCGGCGAAAGCGCAGGCCAATAAAGATGCAGATGTGCTGACCCATATGATGCATCAAGACGGCATTAACGGTGATCTCGAACCATGGGATTGGCGTTATTATGCAGAACAGCGCCGGCAGGCAGAGCATGATTTGGATGAGGCGACGATTAAGCCTTATTTTCAGCTAGATCAGATGATTGCAGCCAGCTTTGATTGTGCCAATAGGCTGTTTGGATTGCAGTTTGCACCAGTGGATGTGCCGCTTTATCATCCAGATTGCCGCGCATGGGAGGTGACCCGCGACGGGCGCCATGTGGCGCTGTTTATTGGCGATTATTTTGCCCGTGGCTCGAAACGGTCAGGGGCGTGGTGTTCGGCGATGCGGTCGCAAGCCAAATTTCCAGAAACCCAAGCGCCGATCGTGATCAATGTCTGCAATTTTGCCAAGGCTGATCCGGCACTGCTGTCGTTTGATGATGCGCGCACCTTGTTTCACGAGTTTGGTCATGCGCTGCATCAAATGCTGTCGGATGTAACCTATGAGATGGTGTCGGGGACCTCGGTGCCGCGTGATTTTGTCGAACTGCCCAGCCAGCTTTATGAGCATTGGCTCGAAGTGCCCGACGTGTTGCAGAAATTTGCGACCCACGCTGAAACGGGTGCAACGATACCTCAGGATTTACTTAATAAACTGCTGGGGGCAGCCACTTTTGATATGGGGTTTCAAACCGTCGAATATATCGCCTCGGCGATGGTGGATCTTGCGTATCATACCACAGATGTGCCTGATGATATTATGACGCGTCAGGCCGAAATTTTGGCTGATATGGGCCTGCCGCACGCTATCGGGATGCGCCACGCCACCCCGCAGTTCGCACATGTGTTCTCGGGGGGGCATTACGCCAGCGCCTATTACAGTTATATGTGGTCTGAGGTGATGGATGCCGATGCCTTCGCAGCGTTTGACGAAAAAGGCGATGCATTTGACCCCGATCTGGCTCGGTCGCTTGAGGCCAATATTTTGTCAACCGGCGGTTCGCAGGATCCCGAGGTGCTTTATAAGGCGTACCGCGGGCGCTTGCCTGGGGTTGAAGCCTTGCTGAAAGGTCGCGGTTTGGCGGCGGCCTAAGATGCCGACAGCCGTGCGCTGAGAGAACAGGTTCTGTGCGCGGGGTGGCCTAAAATTTCTGCTGGCTGAGGTGGTAACCGGCGCCTTGCAACTGGGCCAGAACACCATCTGAGCCGTGCAAATGTGCCGCACCCACTGCGACAACGATCGAGTCTGTGCTGGAGGTGTCGATGATTCGTGGCATCCATGCTAAATTTCGCTGGCGCAACAGGGTGGCCTGTAACGTTTCAAAGGCCTCTTCAATCTCACGTTCGCTCAGGGCGCTGACGCGTTTCGCATGCAGCTTTGCGAGATACCAACCGGCGGCATGGGATTGATCAAAATAACTGTTGAGCAGGGTCACCAATCCGTCGGCGCTGTCTTGGTCTGATAACAGGCTGGCGCGCATCATCGCGATCTGGGTGTCGAACGGTTCGCTGGAAAACAGGGAAAATACCGTGTCATAGGGTTCTAACGCCTGCAGTGGCACGCCATTCTTTGCGGCAAAGCCCATGATTTGATGGTCAAGGCCGCCACCTTCGCCCATTGCTGACAGCGCACAAGGCGGGACCGACAGTAGAATCGACAAGTACCAAGGTTGAAATTTCGCGGCCATAAAGCTGGGAATGTTGCGCGCTTGTGCGGCTTTTGAAAGTTGCTCCCACTCTTCTGGATCCAACAGGTCGATCAAAGTTGGCCCTTTGGTTAATAAGATCAGCTCTGGTCTTTCGCTGATCGCCTGCTGAAGCTGGGCCTCTTCTTGCGGTGTCATCTCAAGATAAATCCGGTCTGCGGCTGCCAAAACGGGTGACAGCCGATCAAATACTGGCCCAAGCCGCGCGTCGCCCAAATGCACGGTTCCCACCACGTTGATCCGGTGTTGGTCCTTTTCGGCCAGCCAGTGATTGCCGGAAGGATACGGAGTGCTGAGATCAAAGGCTTGCAGTTCGGCCTGTTCTGTCGCTGACAATTGATTGCGCAAATCGCTGCCCTCACAGGCGGCGTAAAGCGTAGATAGGGGGCAGATTAACAGCGTCGCGGTGGCGATCAAACGGGCGATCATTGGGTCATATCCTTTGTGCCGTATTCAAGAGCGATCTTCGAGGCTGAATGTAGCACGCGCTTTATGGGCAGGCAAAGTCTGGCATTGGCGAGGTGCCTCTTGATTGCCGGGTTCCTATGGCTGCGTGCGATTTGTAATTGTAAGCCATGGGCCTACGTGACAAACGCAGGTGTTACTGCGAGGAGACAGGCGATGAAATTGGCGGAAACGGTGACCTTTGGTGGCTCTGGCCTGGATCGGGCGGCTCATCTGCGGGATGATTCGGCGGCACTTGCGGCTGCACGCAGCGATCCCGATGCGCGGGCGATATTATTTTGGCGCAGTAAACCACTTTTGACGGGTGAGAGCTGCCATCAGTTGGCCCGCCTTGCGATGGATCACCCGATTTTACATCTTGCCGGTCCGCTGGTGCTTTTTGCCGGGTTGGAGGCAGGGCAACCGCGGTTTGTGTTTGATCTGTCCAACTGGGAACCAACCGATCAGGAACTGTCAAGCCTTGGGGCGTTTCTGGACCCCAGCCAACAGCATCATCCAAGCATGCCTGAGGATCATTTATTTTGTGAATTGCGGGCGCGGATGTGGGAACTTAGTTCCCGCGATGCCGAGATGGCCGCGCTGGCGCGCGGGTTGTTTGCTTGGCATGCCAGTCACGGGTTTTGCACTCGGTGCGGTGAGCCGACCCAGAGCGCTTCGGCTGGATGGCAACGCAATTGTGCAGCCTGTGGCAGCCGTCATTTTCCGCGCACTGACCCAGTGGTGATTATGTTGATCACGCATCAGAACAAGGTTCTGCTTGGGCGGTCGCCTGGCTGGCCTGAGGGCATGTATTCACTGCTTGCTGGTTTTGTGGAGCCTGGTGAAACTATTGAGGCGGCGGTGCGTCGCGAGGTGTTTGAAGAGGCAGGCGTGACCGTGGGCGATGTTGGCTATCTGGCCAGTCAGCCCTGGCCCTTTCCGGCCTCGTTGATGCTGGGTTGCCGTGGCGAGGCGACCTCACAGCAGATCACCATAGACCCGGTTGAGATCGAAGATGCCCGCTGGGTCACGCGAGAAGAGATGGCCGAGGTGTCTGCCGGTAACCATCCTGAGATTCGTCCGGCGCGCAAAGGCGCAATTGCACATTTTATTTTACACAACTGGCTTGCAGATCGTCTGGACTAGGACGATGATGTCACACGGACTTTTTTAAAACGTGATGGATTGATCAATGTTATTTGAAACTTTGGACGATATTTCCGTCCCGATTGCCGAGGTATTTGTGGCAGTGACGGCGGGCAGCGTGATCGAGCGGTTTGCCGCCAAGCGCGGATTAATCCTGCGACGGGTTGATCTGGCAGGGGTGCTTGGGTTGGGGCCTTGTTGGTCCACTTCCTTTCAGTTTCGCGGGGCAACTCGGCAGGCTTTGGTTGATGTGATAAAGTTTGAGCCAGACCATCTGCTGTGCTTTCAAACCCATGTTCAGGGATTGACCACCGAGTTCACCATCCGCTTTACCCCGATCTCGGATAGCCAAACCAGACTGTTATTTACGATAGAATTGCTGCCTAATGCGCTGCCTGCTGGGGTTTTTGTGCATTCGCTCAAGTTTGCGCGGGCACGGGTCACGGCGCGGTTTGCGCAGGGTGTCAGGGAACTGACGCAAGAGATAACTGCGGGCTCGAATTAGGCGCATTTGTAACAGATCAGGGGTCTGTACTGCGTGGTGCGGGCGCAGACATTGTGCGGGGATCGAATGAAGTACAATCGGTTTGAGCTTTTTACCTGAACCCTCAGTTTGCAGTGGACTGGGGTGGTGCTTGCAATATTGCAGGTTAAAGCAGAAATGGCAGATGATCGCGTGGATGGGGGCTGTGGCAACTGGACAGTACGGGCATCTGTGGTGTCACTGGTATCGGCCACATCGCAATGCGCCACAGGCCCAGCGTACCTGTGCCATGTCGGGCGCAGCGACGATCATCTTATAAGGACAAAGCCAGTCTGGGCATCTGGAGCTTTGTTGAGATCCGATTGGCTCGGTTCAATGTTGGTGCATGGCCTCTGTCTCACCGTGGACGGTTCACCGGATAGACCCCGAGGATCTTAATTTTGTCGGTGAAATAGTCCAGCTCTTCCAGGGCCAGCTTGACGTTTGCGTCTTCTGGATGACCCTCAATGTCGGCATGAAACTGGGTTGCGGTAAACGAGCCGCCGACCATATAGCTTTCCAACTTGGTCATATTCACCCCGTTGGTGGCAAACCCGCCCATTGCTTTATAGAGTGCGGCGGGAATGTTGCGCACCTGAAACACAAAGCTGGTCATCATGCCGCGATCGCCGCGACGGCTATAGTCTGGGTCGCGCGCCATGATGACAAAGCGCGTGGTATTATTGTCATTATCCTCGATGTCCTGCGCCAAAACATCGAGACCATAAATCTCACCTGCCAAGCTGCTGGCAAGGGCTGCCAGACCGGGGTCGGCAGTCTTGGCGACATGTTTTGCCGAACCAGCAGTGTCAGCTCCGGTGATGCGGTGGATGCCATGTTCGCTTAAAAATCCGCGACACTGGCCCAAAAGTACCGTGTGGCTCATCGCAGAGGTGATTTGAGACAGGGTGGTTCCGGGCACTGACAGCAGGCTGATGCGCACTCGCACGAAAGCCTCGTCAATCATATGCAGCCCAGAGTCGGGCAGCAGCGAATGAATATCAGCTACCCGTCCGGCGGTAGAGTTTTCCACCGGCAACATCGCCAGTTCTGCCGCCCCAGAGCGCACGGCCTCGATTGCATCCTCAAACGTGCGGCACGGCAGCGGTTGCTTGTCAGGATATGCCTCGCGGCAGGCTTCGTGCGAGTAGGCGCCAAGTTCGCCTTGAAACGCAATTTTAAACTGTATCATATAGATTCCCGTCTCTTTAACCCAATTCGGGCGTTTGGTCGCGGTAACTACACCTTGCGTCCGACTATGGGAAGCGGATAGATAACACCTGATTGATAGCGAATAGGTACCAGAGCGATGCTTGACACGATGACAATGACCAAAATCTTGGGTGGGTTGTGTGGCGCCTTCCTAATTTTCCTGCTGGGCAATTGGGTTGCGGAAGAACTTTACCATGTCGGCGGCAGCGGACACGGTGATCATAAGCAGGCCTATGTCATTGAGACTGGTGAAGAAGAGGTTGACACGGCGCAAGAAGAAGGCCCAGACTTTGCGACGTTGCTGGCGTCTGCGGATACTGGCAAAGGTGCCAAGGTGTTCAGTAAGTGCAAAGCTTGCCACAAATTGGAAGCTGGTGCCAATGGAACCGGCCCGCATCTTTATGGGGTGGTCGATCGCACAGTGGCTGTCGAGGCGGACTACAAGTATTCTGGCGCATTGGTCGCGGTTGCCGATGTTTGGACAGCAGAAAACCTGAACGGGTTTCTGGAAAATCCAAAATCTTATGCGCCCGGCACTAAAATGGGATTTTCTGGTTTGAAAAAAGAAACCGACCGCGCCAACTTGATCGCATATCTGGCAACGATCGGCGAATAGTCAGAGCAACACACTAATTTGAATTAAGCCATCGCCATGCGCGGTGGCTTTTTTACATCTAATGCCTGCCGATCACAAAAAATTCAACAAAACGCTGCTTGCGCATGGCAAAGTAGACCCTGTAGTTTATCTTAATCTAAATGGATTAAATTGTCTGGATCGGAGCCTGGTGATGCGCAGTAAACAAAATACCTCGGTAAAACGTGCGGCACAAACTGCCCCAGTGATTGCATTGCGATTTTTGGGGCTGCTGGGCTTTAGTCTGATCGCGGTCCTCTGGCTGGCGAAAAGTACCTTTGCGGCAGATAAAATCATTACGTCGCATGGGATCTCAAGCTTTGGTGAGCTGAAATATCCCGCCAATTTTCCACATTTTGATTATGTGAACCCGGATGCACCAAAAGGCGGTGAATTTACCACTTGGGGATTTGGCACATTTGACAGCCTCAGCCCCTATATCCTGAAAGGGAACTCCGGATCGCTTGCAACAGTCTTTTTCGATACTTTGATGACGGGAAATGCTGATGAACCTGATTCAATGTACGGGTTGGTGGCCCATACTGTGGAGTATCCTGAAGATCGCAGTTGGGTGATTTTTCACATGCGCCCTGAAGCCCAGTTTGCAGACGGTACGCCACTGAGCGCCGAGGATGTGGTGTTCAGCTATAACGTGTTGTTTGAAAAAGGTCGTCCAACCTTTAAGGTTACTTTCGAGCATTTCGACAAGGTGGAAGCGCTGGACACCCATCGTGTTAAGTTTTCATTTAATCCTGAGGGCCCGTTGCGCGAACTGTTGATGACCGCTGGGGGCTTGCCAATTTTCTCTAAAGCCTATTACGCCGACCGCGATTTTGCTGAAGCCACGCTTGAACCGCCGCTGGGTTCAGGCAAATACGAGTTGCTGTCTGTCGATGCCGGTCGCAGCGTTGCCTATAAACGTCGACCCGATTATTGGGGCAAAGATTTGCCAGTGAATGTTGGCACCGATAATTTTGATGTGCTCAAGGTTGAGTATTTTGCTGATTACACGACCGCCTTTGAGGCATTCAAAGGCGGTGCCTATACTTATCGCGAGGAATATATGTCCAAGCTTTGGGCGACCTCTTATGAGTTTCCTGCGGTTGAGAAAGGGTGGGTAAAGCTCGAAAACCTGCCTGACGGACGCCCAGCGGGGACCCAAGGGTTTTGGTTTAACCTGCGCAATGAAAAATTCAGCGACCCGCGTGTGCGCGAAGCAATTGGTATGGCGTTTAACTTTGAGTGGTCCAACGAAAGTCTGTTTTATGGCATCTATAGCCGCACTGACAGCTTTTGGGAAAATTCTGCAACGCTGCAGGCTGAGGGAATGCCGTCTGAGGCTGAGTTGGCGTTACTTGAACCGTTGCGCGATCTGCTTCCCGCAGCTGTCTTTGATGCACCGGCCTATGTGCCACTGGTGTCCAAACCCGATCAAGTTGGGGACCGCAAGGCCCTGCGCAAAGCGGGCAAGCTGCTTGATGACGCAGGTTGGGTGGTTGGAGATGACGGCATTCGCGTCGATGCTGATGGCGCGCAGTTGACGCTGGATGTGATGAATGACAGCCCCTCTTTTGAACGCATCATCAACCCGTATATTGAAAACCTCAAACGGCTTGGGGTGGCAGCAACCACCACGCGGGTGGATTCTGCCGAGGCTCAGGAGCGTGAGAAGAACTTTGATTATGACATGGTTGTGCAACGCTATGCCATGTCGTCGACCCCGGGCATTGAGTTGCGCGGTATTTTCGGGTCGGAGACCGTGGATGTTGCCGGATCAGCCAACCGGGCCGGGCTTGCGCATCCGGGCGTGGATGCGTTGATCCGCCATATTGCCGAGGCTGAATCCCGTGCCGATCTGACCACGGCTGTCAACGCGCTTGATCGGGTGCTGCGGGCGTTACATATCTGGGTGCCGCAATGGTACAAACCCGTGCATAACATTGCGTATTTTGATATGTATGAACGTCCCTACACCGACACCCCGCCGCTTTATTCGATGGGTGAGATGTCGATCTGGTGGTATAATTCTGAAAAGGCGCAAGCCTTGAAAGACGCAGGCGCATTTTGAGGCAGGGCCACTAACATGGGCGCATATATTCTTCGCAGATTGGCGCTGATCATTCCTACGTTGTTGGGGATCATGGTGATTAATTTTGCCCTCGTGCAATTTGTACCGGGCGGCCCGATCGAGCAGATCATTGCCCAAATCGAAGGTGGTGGTGATGTGTTTGAGGGCATTGCTGGTGGTGGGGCTGCCGAAACGGCGGCAGCGAGTTCCGAAGACTATGTTGGCGGGCGCGGGCTGCCGCCCGAATTTATTGCACAGCTTGAAGCCGAGTTTGGCTTTGACAAACCACCGCTTGAGCGGTTTTTTCACATGATGTGGAATTATATGCGGCTGGATTTTGGCGAGAGTTATTTTCGGTCGGTCAGCGTTATTGATCTGGTTTTGGAAAAGATGCCGGTCTCGATCACCTTGGGGCTTTGGTCGACGCTGATTGCTTATATGGTGTCTATCCCGCTGGGCATCCACAAAGCGGTGCGCGACGGAAGTAAATTTGACACCTGGACAAGTGGCCTGATTATTGTTGGCTATGCCATTCCGGGATTTTTGTTCGCCATCCTACTGTTAGTATTGTTTGCGGGTGGATCTTATTACCAAATATTCCCGCTGCGCGGCCTGACGTCGGAAAATTGGTCTGACTTGGGCTTTTTTGCAAAGATCGCTGATTATTTCTGGCATATTGCGCTGCCGGTTCTGGCTTCTACAATCGCGGCCTTTGCCACTTTGACACTTCTGACCAAGAACAGTTTTCTCGACGAGATCAAAAAACAATATGTCATGACCGCACGCGCCAAAGGGCTGTCCGAGGGCCGAGTGCTTTATGGGCATGTATTTCGCAATGCCATGCTTATCGTGATCGCGGGGTTTCCAGCGGTGTTTATTGGGGTATTTTTTGGCGGCTCGCTGATCATCGAGACGATTTTTTCGTTGGATGGTCTTGGGCGGCTTGGTTTTGAGGCGGCTGTGGCGCGCGATTATCCGGTGATTTTTGGAACGCTGTTTGTCTTTGGCCTCATGGGGCTTTTTGTGGGGATCCTGTCGGACCTGATGTATGTCTTTATTGATCCGCGGATTGATTTTGAAAGCCGACAGGGATAATGGGTTTAATGTCGTTCACACTGTCGCCGCTCAATCAACGCCGCTGGAATAATTTCAAAAGCAATCGTCGGGCGTTCTGGTCGCTGGTTGTGTTTTCGATCCTATTCGGGCTATCACTGTTGGCCGAATTTATTGCCAATGACAAGCCGATCTTGGTGCAGTATCGCGGCGAGTATTATGCGCCTATTTTTCAGTTTTATCCTGAGACAGCTTTTGGTGGCGATTTTAAAACTGAGGCGGTGTACCGCGACCCAGAGGTCAAATGCCTGATCCGGTCCGGCGGTATTGAGGATTGTTTTGACGATCCAGAGGGCATTATCGCAGCCATTGATGCGGGGAGCTTTGGCATCGGGGACGACAGTTTTCACAAGGGCTGGGCGTTGTGGCCGGTAATTCCCTACTCGTTTACAACGCCCGTGGACCGACCCGGTGCAGCACCGCTGCCGCCCAACTCTCAAAACTGGCTTGGCACAGATGATACCAAGCGCGATGTGGTGGCACGGGTGATCTATGGATTTCGGTTATCGATTGTGTTTACCTTGATCGTGACCACTTGCGCATCTTTGATAGGCATTGCCGCCGGTGCGGCGCAGGGCTATTTTGGGGGGCGTTTGGATTTAGTCTTTCAGCGGGTGATTGAAATCTGGGGGGCGACGCCATCGCTTTATATTATCATTATTTTGTTTGCGATACTGGGTCGGGGTTTCTGGCTTTTGGTGTTTTTGATGGTGCTGTTTGGTTGGACTGCGCTGGTTGGGGTTGTGCGGGCCGAGTTTTTGCGAGCCCGCAATCTGGAATATGTGCGCGCGGCACGGGCGCTGGGTGTGTCTAACCTGACGATCATGTTCCGTCATATGCTGCCGAATGCGATGGTGGCAACGCTGACTATGCTGCCTTTTATCGTGACTGGCACGATTAGCACCTTGGCCAGTCTTGACTTTCTGGGCTTCGGTTTGCCGTCTTCTGCGCCAAGTTTGGGCGAGTTGACCTTGCAGGCGAAACAAAACCTGCAAGCACCATGGCTGGCTTTTACGGCGTTTTTCACCTTTGCTATCATGCTGTCATTACTGGTGTTTATTTTTGAGGGTGTGCGCGATGCGTTCGATCCCCGAAAGACCTTCCAATGAGCGCGTTGTTACAGGTCGAGAACCTGTCGGTCTCGTTTCGCCAAGAGGGGCGTTTGACGCCCGCGGTACGCAACATCTCGTTTTCGCTTAATCGCGGCGAAACCGTGGCTCTGGTTGGCGAAAGTGGTTCGGGTAAGTCTGTGTCGGCACTGTCAACGGTGTCGTTACTGGGCGACAGCGCTGTTGTTTCGGGCTCAGTCACATATGATGGGCAGCAAATGATAGGCGCCGATCAGGGGCTGCTGCGACAGGTGCGTGGCAATGACATTAGCTTTATTTTTCAAGAGCCGATGACTTCGCTCAACCCGCTGCACACGATTGAGAGGCAATTAAGCGAAAGCTTGACCTTGCATCAGGGTTTGGTTGGCGCCAAGGCGCGCGCGCTGATCTTAGAGCTTTTGACCAAGGTTGGCATCCGTGAGCCTGAAACTCGGCTTGGGGCCTATCCGCATCAGCTTTCAGGTGGTCAGCGGCAACGCATTATGATTGCCATGGCCCTTGCCAACCGCCCGGATGTCTTGATTGCCGATGAGCCGACAACGGCTCTGGATGTGACTATTCAGGCGCAGATTTTAGAATTATTGGCTGAGTTGAAAGTCTCAGAGGGGATGGGTCTTTTGTTCATCACCCATGATCTGGCGATTGTGCGCCGGATTGCCGATCGGGTCTGTGTGATGAAAGACGGTGAGATCGTCGAGACTGGCAGCACGGCAGCGATTTTTGCAAATCCGCAACATCCCTATACCCAAAAGTTGTTGAACGCAGCCCCTAGTGGCCGACCAACCCCGGTGGCAGAAACGGCCCCGGTTGTGGTTGAAACCGATCACTTGAAGATTTGGTTTCCAATCCAGCGCGGCTTGCTAAAGCGCACAGTGGGTCATGTGAAGGCGGTCAACGACCTTACACTTTCGGTGCAGGCGGGCGAAACACTTGGCATCGTTGGTGAAAGTGGTTCGGGTAAGACCACAGCCGCGCTGGCGATTATGCGGTTGATCCAGCTGGAAGGCAGGGTGACGTTTGCAGGTCAGGCGATTGAGAAAATGTCGGGCCGGTCCCTGCGACGACTGCGCGGTGATATGCAAATTGTTTTTCAGGATCCCTTTGGATCTCTGTCGCCTCGGATGACCTGTGCACAGATCATCGCCGAGGGGCTTGAGGTGCATGGCACATCCGATCTGCGTCCACTGCGCGATTTGGTGACTGAGGTGATGGTAGAGGTCGGGCTTGATCCTACGGCGATGGATCGATATCCACATGAATTTTCCGGTGGTCAGAGGCAGCGTATAGCGATTGCGCGGGCGATGATCCTCCGCCCGAAACTGGTGGTCCTGGACGAGCCGACAAGCGCGCTTGATATGACGGTACAGGTGCAGATTGTCGCCTTGTTACGCGAATTACAGAGAAAATATGGGCTCGCCTATTTGTTTATCAGCCATGATCTAAAGGTGATCCGTGCCATGTCACATAAGGTTATTGTGATGCGCCAAGGCGATGTTTTGGAAAGTGGGTCTGTCGATGAGATTTTCGAAAACCCGCAGCATGCCTATACCCGGCAATTGCTGGGCGCGGCGCTTGATTTGGATCAGGTGACACAGGCTTAACCGCGGTGGCTCTGCGCGGGGATGCCTAGCTTGGGCCGATGGTCGAGCAGGTTTGTTTGCGCGCGGTTAACCTGCGGCAGGCCAGCGCCGCCGCTTCGCGGGTCATTCCATAAAAATTTGCATCAAACCCGGTCTTTTGCGTGACGACTTTGCGCAAACTGCCCTCTAGGGTTCCCAGTTCGGACAACACTGTGCGCAACAAGACGGCCTCGGCGGCGCCCCGGCTGCGATAGTTTCCGACATTAATGCCCCAATGGCGCCCTCCCGATGTCGATATGCGTGTTACCACCTCTAGAACAATGGGGTCATCATCGCTTACGTTCTCGGCAAGCCCGGTCTGATCTGTGTTGTTATACATGCTGAGCGGTGCAGGCTTATTGCGTGTATCGCCTGCATACATACTACTAAGGTCTTGCGCCGAGCCCTCTAGGGTGTCGGGCATTTGCACAGAATTCAGCGCCGCTAATATCGTATTTTGCATTGTATCTTTGTCGTCGCCGCCAAGTCCAAATGGACGCAGCTTCGGGCGAAGGCTGGTTTTTACCGCGCTAACTGTGGGGTGGGTGATACTGGCATGAGCTGCAGCTTTGCCGGGGTTAGGATAGGCGGGTCGTCTGGGTTTGATCACGGCAACATTGGTTGGGGCACGCTTGAAGCCCATATTCAACAGTTCGGCGACCCTGGCATTGCGAGACGAGGTCGAGCGCCCGCCAAATACCGTGGCAATTATACGTTCCCTGCCGCGTTCTGCCGAGGCTACCAGATTGAAGCCTGCCGCCCGTGTGTACCCGGTTTTTATGCCATCAGCGCCTTTATAATTGGCCAAAAGCCGGCGATTGGTATTGGCGATCTTGCGCTTGCCAATGGTTGTTGTCCGCCTCGAAAACAAATTGTAATACTGGTTATAATCATACAGCAGATGTCGTCCGAGAATTGTCATGTCGTGGGCTGTAGACAGGTGCCCCTTTGCTGTCAGGCCGTGCGCATTTTTAAATGTTGTTTGGGTCATCCCCAGTCGTTTTGCGGTACGGGTCATGCGGTTGGCGAAAGCCTCTTCGGAGCCTGAAATTGCCTCTCCTAGTGCGGTTGCAGCGTCATTGGCAGATTTTACGGCCGCTGCGCGGATTAAATAGCGCAGTTTAATTTTCTGACCGGCTTTTAAGCCCAGTTTTGAAGGCGGTTCTCTGGAGGCGTTGCGCGAGATTTTTACGAGCGTGTCCTCAGTGATTTCGCCATGACGAATGGCTTCAAACACCACATACAGCGTCATCATTTTAGTAAGCGACGCTGGGTGCAATCGGGTATTGGCATTGCGCGAGTGCAATATTTTCCCCGACCGTGCATCCATCACCACCGCCGCATAGGGCGCTGACATCACCGAAATTGGGACAATCACCAACAGCCAGATAGCCGTTGCCAAAAATAGCCCTCTTCGGGCCAGCAATATCTGCCGTACCTTCACATGACCTGCCTTTTTCTGCCTCTGGTCGCTGATTTTTCAGCAACTCATTTAATTACTCTTAAGCTATCACAAAAAGGTTGCGGAATAAAGTATTGATTTTAATGACAGAGCTTGTGTTTTCAGATAGGCGTATTTGGGCCTTTCCCAAGTGGAGCATTGGAACTTTCTGTCGAATGTACCGTGCAATTTTAACTAAGTTTGTTGACAGAATTCGCATAGGCCTCTTTTCACCTTGCTTGCGACCTCTATATAGCTAATGACACTGCAACACTAACACGGACACTCTGATGCTATGATAACCCGCCCTTTTCATATGTCTGATGAACCTGATGATATTGGCGAGAGCGATCTCGCTTTAAAGCCTCGGTCAAAATCCAAGCGACCTCCTCTGTATAAGGTTATGATTTTGAACGACGATTACACACCCATGGAATTTGTCGTGCATGTTCTCGAACGGTTCTTTGGCATGAGCAGTGCGCAGGCGTTCGAGATTATGTTGACAGTGCACAAAAAAGGTCTGGCGGTTGTGGGTGTTTTCAGCCATGAGATTGCCGAGACAAAAGTGACCCAAGTGATGGATTTTGCCCGTCGGCATGAGCACCCGCTGCAGTGTACGATGGAAAAGGAATAGACTGCAGTTGGCTGGATCTCGTTTAAGTGTCGCATTAGATGACGGAGGGCTGGAATTGCCGGCCTCTGGTCGCATTGCCATCCTCGCACCCGATGCGGATTTTGATTTATCGGCGCTGTCACAGGACCGCTTAGAAATCGTGCAGAGCTTTCATCCCGATCACGCGTCATACAGCGCGCGGGGATTTAGATGTGTAATAGAATGCGGCACACAGTACGCGGCCAGTTTGGTGTGTTTGCCGCGCAGCAAGCTTCAGAGCCGGGCTTTGATCGCCGCTGCAGAGGTGGCAACGCCAAACGGTATTATCATCGTTGACGGTCAAAAGGTCAGCGGCGTAGAATCGATTTTGCGCGAGATCCGCGCGCGGGTGCCGATCGCAGGTACGATTTCAAAAGCCCATGGAAAACTGTTCTGGTTTAAGGTTGATGGCTGTCGTTTCAGCGATTGGGCCCAGATCGGCATGATGGCCAACAGTGATGGGTTTTCAACTGCGCCGGGGATTTTTTCCGCTGATGCGGTTGATCCTGCTTCGGCGCTTTTGGCCACTCATCTACCACCAAAACTGGGACGAGTTGTGGCGGATCTTGGTGCAGGTTGGGGATATTTGTCGACTCAAATTCTAACGCGACAGGGTGTTGAGGCTGTTCACTTGGTCGAAGCAGAGCAGATGGCGCTAGATTGTTCTCGCCGCAATGTGGAAGATCCGCGCGCTTTTTTCCATTGGGCAGATGGCACCAAGTGGCGTCCGTCACATGCGGTCGATACCGTGGTGATGAACCCGCCCTTTCATGTCGGTCGGCGCGGTGAACCGGCACTTGGGCAGGCGTTTATTGCCACCGCCGCTGCGATATTAGGCAATGCGGGGCACCTGTGGATGGTGGCCAACCGTCACTTGCCTTACGAGATCGCGTTGAACAGTCTTTTCGTCAAGGTCGAAGAACCTTTCGGTACGTCGAAATTCAAAGTGCTGCACGCCCAGCGGCCATCTCGCTTAAGGCGCTGAAATCAGATAATCTCGTGCAAGAATCAGGAGGCATGCTATGTCCTTTTCAATCGAAGGTAAGACTGCGATCGTCACCGGAGGTGCAAACGGCGTCGGCTGTGCGATCGGCCGTCACTTTGTCGATCAAGGCGCGAATGTCATGTTTGTAGACATGGATGAAGACGGTTTGATCAACGAATTGGGCGCGGCCAAGGACGAGGGCAATGTGCGCTATTTCGCCGGTGATCTGCGTGAAAAACTGACGATGGCCAATCTGCTTTCGGCGACCATCGACCATTTCGATCAGGTGGATATTCTGGTTAATGCCTGTCGACAGGTCATGGTGACAGATCCGCTTGGCGTCGATGACGATACGACAGAGACAATGTTGCAGCAAAACCTGCTCAACAGCTTGCGTCTGTCGCAATTGGTCGCGCGCCGGATGATCAAACAAGCCGCTGGCAACGTTGAGGGGCAGATTGGATCCATCATCAACCTGTCTTCGATCGCAGCGCGGCGTGCGCACCCTGATTTAATGGCCTATTCAATCGCCACGGCCGCTTCTGATCAGATGACGCGGTCTCTGGCTGTGGCGCTGGCCCCCCATAAAATCCGTGTCAACGCCGTTGCCTTTGGGTCGGTGATGTCTGCCAGCTTGCAAGAGGCGCTGAAAGAGAATGCTGATTTCCGCGGTGATATTGAAGATCACACACCCCTGCAGCGGATCGCGTCGCCGAATGAACTGGCGGCCGCGGTGCAATATCTTGCCTCGGATTGGTCGGGGTTTATGACGGGCCAGATCATGACATTGGATGGCGGGCGCACCTTGATTGATCCGGTTGCGGCTCCGGCGCATTGACGCAGACCAATGCCGCGGGGCCTCTGTGTAGGGCAAGCTTTAGACCCAGAGGTCGGGTCGCGTTCAAGGAGCAGTACAAACGTGTTTGAGGTCGAAAAAAACACCGCGTCTGAGTGGTTTTCCGCACTGCGTGATCAAATCATCAGTGCCTTTGTCGGGTTGGAGCAAAGCCATCAGTCTGGTGCGGGGTCGCAAACCCCTGCAGGTGTGTTTGAGGTCACTGAGACCCGACGCCGTTCAGAAGATGGGTCCGATGCCGGTGGCGGTGTGATGAGCGTGTTGCGTGATGGCCGACTGTTTGAGAAGGTTGGGGTCAATGTCTCAACTGTTCACGGGCATTTGGCAGCCTCAGCGCAGGCGGCGATGGCGGCGCGCAAAGAGCTGCCCGGTATGAAAGACGATCCGCGGTTTTGGGCCAGTGGCATTTCATTGGTGGCCCATATGCAAAACCCGCATTGTCCTGCGGTTCATATGAATACGCGTATGTTCTGGACCCCACATGGATGGTGGTTTGGCGGTGGGTCTGATTTGAACCCCTGCCTTGAATATGACGAGGACACCGCGCATTTTCATGCCACTCAGGCGCGCTTTCTCGCCCCGCATGGTGCCGAGCTTTATCCGCGCCTCAAAAAATGGGCAGATGACTATTTCTATATTCCGCACCGCAAACGTGCACGCGGTGTCGGGGGTATTTTTATGGATGACCACTGCAGCGGAAACTGGGCTGCAGACTTTGCCCTTACCCAGGATATTGGCCGCGCATTTCTGTCGGCTTTTGTGCCGCTGGTTGAAAAACGGCGGTCTCAGCCCTGGTCGGTCGCGGATAAAGAGGCACAATTACTGCACCGCGGGCTCTATGCAGAATATAATTTGGTCTATGATCGTGGGACTAAGTTTGGGTTGGCCACGGGTCATGATCCGGACGCGGTATTGATGAGTTTGCCGCCACTTGCAAAGTGGCGCTAAAGCCAAGCAGGGTGGCAATTGTCTGTCGGCATCCGCATCCTGCGCGTTGGCGTAAGTTTTATTGTGTGTGTTGGCAGTAGACAAGCTGGCAAAGTTCGCGCAGTCTGTACCCGACTATTTTGACACCATACTTTAAATGAAGGGAACAGGATAATGCCACAACGTTTTACGGCCCGCGCTTTGACACCCGTCTTGGCTTTGATTGCTACTGTGAGCACAGCTTCGGCTGCTGAGACTGATATCACGATTGGAATGCAGCTTGAGCCGCCGCATCTTGACCCGACCAGCGCAGCTGCGGGCGCGATCGATAACGTTGTCTATTCAAACATTTTTGAAGGGTTGACGCGGTTCATGGGCGATGGATCAGTGGTGCCTGGTCTGGCAAAAAGCTGGGATATTTCAGACGATGGCCTGAGTTATACGTTTCATCTGCAAGGTGATGTCCGGTTTCATGACGGGTCGGCAATGGATGCAGCTGACGTGAAATTTTCCCTCGACCGGGCCCGGGCGGAAGACAGCACCAACGCCCAAAAAGCGCTGTTTACAGGTATCGCTGACGTCGCGGTGATCGATCCGTTGACGGTGGTGCTGACGCTTGAGGCCCCGAATGGCAACCTGTTGTTCAATCTGGCGTGGGGGGATGCGGTCATCGTCGCCTCTGAGACGATCGAGACGATAAAATCCAACCCGGTTGGCACCGGCGCGTTTCGGTTTGTGAAATGGGTACAGGGCGACAGGATCGATCTTGTGCGCAATGGGGATTATTGGGGCACCGCTCCGGCGCTTGAGGGCGCGACCTTCAAGTTTATTTCTGATCCAACGGCGGCCTTTGCGGCGATGATGGCTGAAGACATCGACGCATTCCAGACTTTTCCGGCGCCGGAGAATCTGCCGCAGTTTGATGCCGACCCTCGTTTCAAGTTATTGATCGGATCGACTGAGGGTGAAACCATCTTGTCTACGAACAATAAAATGCCGCCGTTTGACAACAAGCTGGTGCGTCAGGCCCTGGCCCATGCGATTGACCGTCAGGCGATCATTGATGGTGCAATGTTCGGCTATGGCACCCCGATCGGCAGCCATTTTGCCCCGCATAACCCGGCCTATATCGATTTGACCGGAAATTCCGTCTATGATCCGGCCAAAGCCAAGGCGCTGCTGGCTGAGGCGGGTTTTGCCGACGGCTTTACCACCACATTGAAGCTGCCGCCGCCCTCATATGCGCGGCGTGGCGGTGAAATTATTGCTGCCCAATTGCGCGCGGTGGGCATCAACGCCGAGATTTCAAACCTCGAATGGGCGCAATGGCTTGAACAGGTGTTTCGAGGCAAGGATTATGGCCTGACGATTGTCAGCCACACCGAACCGATGGATATCGGCATCTATGCACGGCCAGAGTATTATTTTCAGTACGACAATCCCGCCTTTCAGGATTTAATGACCCGGCTAACCGCGACAGCAGATCCCGATCAACGCCGGGCGATGTTGCAAGAGGCGCAGACTGTGATTTCGACAGATTACGTCAACGGCTATCTGTTCCAGTTGGCGGCGACCAGTGTGGCCAAGACGGGCGTGCAGGGCATGTGGCTCAATGCACCGACGCAGGCAATCGATCTGACCGGAATAAGTTGGGCCGATTGAGCCCACAGTCCGCCGCCTTGGGCTGTTTGGCACAGCCTGGGTGGATAGACCGGGCAGACGATGCTGCGCTATAGTCTGAAACGCCTATTATCCCTCGGGATCAGTCTGGTGGTGGCTTCACTGGTTATTTTTGCCGTGATCGAAGTGGCCCCCGGTGATCCGGCTCGCTTTATGTTGGGGATCAATGCCCAGCCGGACACGGTGGCGGCGCTGCGGGCTGAGCTGGGTCTCGACGTGCCGAAAGTCCAGCGATATCTGGCTTGGGTCGGTGGCATGCTGTCGGGAGATTTTGGCATCTCTTATACCTACCGCGTGCCGGTCGGGCAAATGATTGCCGATCGCATGTGGGTGTCATTGCCGCTGGCGCTGATGGCGCTGACGCTGTCGACGGTGATTGCGTTGCCGGTTGGGCTCTATGCCGCCAACCGTCGTGGCGGACGGGGGGATATGGCGGTGATGGGGTTGACCCAGCTGGGCATTGCCGTGCCAAACTTCTGGTTTGCGATGATTTTGGTGGTGATTTTTGCCATCAACCTGCGCTGGTTTTCTGCTGGCGGGTTCCCGGGTTGGGATGCGGGGCTGTTGGTCGGGCTCAAGGCCTTGACCCTGCCGGCGGTGGCTTTGGCTCTGCCGCAGGCGGCGATCCTGTCGCGGGTGATGCGCAGCGCGCTGATTGATATCTTGAGTGAGGATTTTATGCGCACTGCGCGTGCCAAAGGGCTTACGCGTCAGCAAGCGTTGTGGCGCCACGGGCTGCGCAATGCACTGATCCCGGTTCTGACTATCATGGGGCTGCAGTTTTCGTTTCTGTTGGCGGGTGCCATTATCATCGAACAGGTGTTCTTTCTGCCGGGACTGGGGCGGCTGGTGTTTCAGTCGATTAGCCAGCGTGACTTGATCGTGGTTGAAAGCGTTGTGATGCTGCTGGTGTTTGCGGTGATCGTGGTTAATTTTGCCGTCGATCTTGCCTATGTAGCGGTTGATCCTCGCCTCAGGACCCAGCTGTGAGGGGGTCTTATACCTTGATACTTGGCGCGGCGATGACGCTGTGTTTTGCCGCCGCCGCGCTGGTGTCTTTTATCTGGGTGCCGTTCGATGTGACGCTTGTGGATATCCCGAATAAACTGCAGCGCCCAACTGGGCAACACTGGCTTGGAACTGATCATTTCGGACGCGACTTGTTGTCGATGATTATGGTTGGTGCGCGCACCTCTATTGCGGTGGCGTTGATTGCGGTCGGTATCGGTATTCTCATCGGAGTGCCGTTGGGTCTGCTTGCGGCGGCGCGCAAAGGAAGTTGGCTGGATGAGATGATTATGCGGGCCAACGACCTGATCTTTGCCTTTCCGTCTTTGGTGATTGCCATATTAATTACCGCAATTTTTGGGGCAGGTGCGGTCAACGCCATTATTGCAATTGGCATTTTCAACATTCCGGTGTTTGCTCGGGTCACCCGTGGAGGCGCCCTGAGCCTTTGGGAGCGTGAATTTATTCTGTCAGCGCGGGTGGCGGGCAAGTCGGGGCTGCTTATCTCGGTCGAACATATTTTGCCAAATTTGGCGAACTTGCTGATCGTGCAGGGAACGATCCAATTTAGTCTTGGTATTCTAGCCGAAGCAGGGTTGAGTTATGTTGGGCTGGGTGCGCAGCCGCCGCTGCCCTCTTGGGGGCGCATGTTGGCAGATGCCCAGACCATGGTCTCTTTTGCACCACATCTGGCCTTGGTGCCTGGCGGGGCGATCATTCTCACTGTGCTTGGGCTTAATATGATGGGGGATGGGTTGCGTGACCGGCTGGATCCAAAACTGCGGGGGCGGCCGGTATGAGCGATGACAGCGCCTTGGATGTGATGGGTTTGTCTCTGTCTTTGGGACGTTTGGAAATTTTAGACGCTGTTAGCCTGTCGCTGCGGGCGGGTGAAATTGTTGCCATCACCGGCGAAAGCGGGTCGGGTAAATCGATGACTGCCCTTGCAATCATGGGGTTGCTGCCGGCGGGCATGCGACCCTCTGGGCAGATTCAGCTTGATGGTCGCGATATGCTGAGCTTGTCAGAGCGTGAGATGTGCCGTCTGCGCGGAAACGATATCGGGATGATTTTTCAAGAGCCAATGACCGCGCTGAACCCGTTGAAAACCATCGGGGATCAAGTGCTTGAGACAATTTTGATCCACACAGAATCGTCAAAGGCTGCGGCGCGTTTGCGGGCTGCCGAAGTGCTCATGCGGGTTGGCTTGCCCCCGGAGAAATATTCATTATCACGCTATCCTCATCAATTGTCAGGCGGTCAGCGGCAACGCGTGGTGATTGCAATGGCCATTGTTCTGCGTCCAAAATTTCTGATTGCTGACGAGCCGACGACGGCTCTGGATGTCACCACACAGGCACAGATACTGGCGCTTTTGAAAGATCTGGTGCGTCAAGAAGGCATGGGGATGTTGATCATCACGCATGATCTGGCAGTGGTGGGGAATCTGGCAGATCACATACTAATAATGCGTCGTGGCAAGGTTTTGGAACGCGGGCCAACCAAACAGTTGTTTGCTGCGATGTCGCATCCCTATACGCGGATGCTGTTTGAGGCATCCAGCCATCAGGTTAGTCTGCCACCACCACCGCCTGAGGCTGCGCCCTTGCTGCAGGTGTGCGATGTGACGCGGGCCTATCAACTGCCCCGCAAGGGTATCTTTTCCGTCGCCCAATCGTTTCGCGCGGTGGATAACGTCAGCTTTACGCTGCGGGCCGGTGAACGGTTGGGTCTGGTCGGGGAGAGCGGTTGTGGAAAGTCGACGCTGACGCGGGCGATTTTGGGGCTTGAACCGGTGCAAGCGGGCACGATCACCCTAAACGGTGCGCCGGTATGGGCTGGAGCGCGGCCAAACCGCGTGGTGCGGCGTAACATTCAGGTGGTGTTCCAAGACCCGTATGGATCGTTTAATCCGCGTCATAAAGTGGCACGGCTGATCACTGAGCCCTATCATTTGCTTGATGCCCCCTTGTCTGAGCAGGATCGTGAAGCGGCGGTGTCCGAGGCGCTGGTGGCAGTGGGGTTGTCACCCGACGATGGCGGTAAATATCCACATGAATTTTCAGGGGGGCAGCGTCAGCGTTTGGCGATTGCGCGGGCTTTGATCCTGCGCCCTGAATTGATCGTGTTTGATGAGGCGGTTTCGGCGCTGGATGTTTCGGTCCGAGCGCAAATTCTGGATTTGATCGTTGATTTGTCGACCCGATTTGCGCTGAGTTATCTGTTCATCAGTCATGATTTATCAGTTGTGCGCAGCATTACTGATCGGGTCATGGTGATGCAGGCGGGCGCAATTGTCGAACACGGCCCGACAGATCAGGTGTTGGTGCAACCGCGCCATCCGTATACGCAAAGTCTCTTGGCGGCCGCGCCCAGATTGCCGCCTTTGCCAAAACGTGTTGCGCAGTAAAGCGCTGTTACTTGGAGTTATAGCTTGCAAAACATAAATTGAAATTTATCACGGGTGGCTGCAGTTTGGCGGGCAGTGATGAGGTTTACCTCATCTTGGTGGAGCGTTTTGAGCAGATGTCACAAACATCAACGGGAGAACAATATGAGATTAATGGGAAAAATAGCGATTGTGACGGGTGCCGCGTCGGGGTTTGGGGCTGGTATTGCGCAAAAGTTTATCGCTGAAGGCGCGCAGGTGATGTTGGCAGATTTAAATGGTGAGGGCGCGCAAGCGCTGGCGGCCGAACTGGGGGATGCAGCAGCGGCCTATCAGCTTAACGTTGCCGATCGTGGGCAGGTCATGGCGTTGGCGGCCACGGTTGAGGCGCAGTTCGGACCAGTGGATATTGTTGTCAACAACGCCGGTGTCACACATTTACCAACCCCGATGGAGACGGTTAGCGAGGCAGATTTTGATCGCGTCTTTGCGGTCAATTGTAAATCTATCTATCTGGCATCACAGGTTTTCCTTCCTGCTATGAAGCAGCGCAACAGCGGTGTATTTTTAAACGTTTCCTCGACGGCCGGGATTTCACCGCGACCGAATCTGAACTGGTATAATGCCTCAAAAGGCTGGGTGAATACTGCGACCGAGACGATGGCGATCGAGCTTGCGCCGTCTGGCATCCGTGTGAACGCGTTGAATCCGGTGGCAGGGGAAACCCCGCTTTTGAAATCCTTTATGGGGGAGGATACACCCGAAATACGGGCCAAGTTTTTATCAACCATCCCGCTTGGACGGTTTTCTACCCCCGAAGATATGGCCAATGCGGCGCTCTATCTGTGTTCTGATGAGGCCAGTATGATCA
Organism: Rhodobacteraceae bacterium UBA1957; assembly: GCA_002336405.1. Lineage (GTDB taxonomy): Bacteria > Pseudomonadota > Alphaproteobacteria > Rhodobacterales > Rhodobacteraceae > CPC320. Next base: position 10,171 of record DDEJ01000026.1, on the reverse strand, counting down.
CCGGTGTCTGTCTGCGGGTAGATGGCGGCCGCTGCATCTGATGATGGTTCCTGGCGCACGCAATCTGATCACGGATGTCGCGGGGCTCACGGTGGGCAACGCGCAGGACGCAACGCTGAAATCTGGCAGTACGGTTCTGGTGGGGACTACGCCATTTACTGCTTCTTATGCGGTCATGGGCGGAGCGCCAGGCACCCGGGACACGGATCTGTTGGAGCCTGACAAATCCGTGCAAGCCGTTGATGCACTTGTTTTGTCGGGGGGCTCTGCGTTTGGTCTGGATGCGGCAAGCGGTGTTGTGGCGGGGCTGCGTGCCCAGGGGCGTGGTTTTTCGCTGGGTGGGCTGCATGTGCCCCTGGTGCCGACGGCGATCCTGGCCGATCTGCTCAATGGTGGTCAAAAAAACTGGGATGATAATCCCTATCCCGATCTGGGGGCTCGGGCGTTTGCCGCCGCGATGGATGATTTTGATCTTGGCAGCGTCGGGGCGGGAACCGGGGCGTTGACTGGAACGTTGAAAGGCGGTCTGGGGTCGGCGTCGTTGGTGCTGGACAGCGGGGCAACCGTTGGCGCGTTGGTCGCGGTCAACCCGATTGGCAATGTGACCACCCCCGAAGCGCGGCATTTTTGGGCCGCTCCGTTTGAGTTGAACCAAGAATTTGGCGGCTTGGGGCCCGATCCGGCGGCTGGCTTGGGATATACGATCAGCCCCAAAAAGCCCGCAGCTATGTCGGCGCTGGGCAACACCACAATTGCGATTGTGGCCACCGATGCGACGCTTGACAAAGCGGCTGCCAAACGGCTTGCGGTGGCGGCACATGACGGGATCGGGCGGGCGATATTGCCTGCGCATATGCCAATGGACGGCGATCTGGTGTTTTCTGCAGCGACTGCACAGCGAAAGGCGATGGTTGACGATCGTGAAATGGCTTTTTTATGCCACGCTGGGGCGATGTGTCTTTCGCGTGCGATTGCCCGGGCCGTCTATTCGGCAACCCCGGCCGCCGGCGATATCCTGCCCTGCTGGCGCGATCTCAACCCAGAGCGATGATTTGAATGATACGGGCGGGAGAGGGACCCAGAGCCCAACTAACCACGTTCGTTGAAAAAGGCGTAAATTGTTTCAGCAAGCGCGCTTGAAATACCGTCAACTGCTTTGAGGTCGACAAGATTGGCGCGGCTGACCGCCTTGGCAGAGCCAAAATGTGACAGCAGCGCTTTTTTGCGTCCGCCCCCGACGCCCGGCACCTCGTCAAGCGGGGTGGCGGTGATGGTTTTGGCGCGTTTAGCCCGATGGGTGCCGATGGCAAACCGATGCGCCTCGTCGCGCAGCCGCTGAATGAAATACAACACCGGATCATTGTGGCGCAGGGCAAATGGGCGCTGCCCGATACGGTGAAACTCTTCCTTGCCATGATCGCGATCAACGCCTTTTGCGACGCCGACCATCGGCAGATCGTCGATGCCAAAGCCGTCCATGATTTCGGCCACGGCACTGACATGACCAGCGCCGCCATCGATCAAAAGCAGATCGGGCCACAATGCTTTGTCACGGTCTGGGTCGTCTTTTAACAATCGTTTAAAGCGCCGGCTCAAAACTTCTTTCATCATGCCAAAGTCATCACCGGGTGTCAGGTCGTCGCCCTTGATATTGAATTTGCGGTACTGATTTTTCAAAAACCCCTCGGGTCCGGCGACGATCATACCGCCCACGGCATGGCTGCCTTGGATATGGCTATTGTCATAGACTTCGATGCGCTGCGGTGGGGCATCCATTGCAAAAGCCTCGGCCAGCCCTTTGAGCAACTTGCCCTGACTGGCGGTTTCAGCCTGCTTGCGCGCCAGACTTTCGCGGGCGTTGCGCAATGCGCCGTCGACCAGTTCTGCCTTTTCACCGCGTTGGGGGACGATGATCTCAACTCTGCGGCCAAGCTTGCCTGTCAGGGCCTCGGTCATCAGGTCAGCGTTCTCAATCTGGTGCGATAACAGCAGCATCCGCGGGGGGTCTTTGCTGTCATAGAACTGGCCGATGAAGGCCTCAAGAACTTCGGCTTCTTCTACATCGGGCCCGACTCGCGGAAAGAAATCCTGATTGCCCCAGTTTTGGTTGGCACGGATGAAAAAAACTTGGACACAGGCCTGACCTCCTGCGAGATGCAGGGCTATCACATCAGCTTCGATGACACCGCGCGGGTTAATGCCCTGCGCGCTTTGAACCTGTGTCAACGCCCGAATACGATCTCTGAGGGCGGCGGCGCGTTCAAATTCCATCTGTTCGGCCGCCGCCTGCATCTGGGTGGCAAGCAGTTCTTGGATTTCAGTTGAGCGACCTGACAGAAACCGCTCGGCATCTGCGACGGTGGCAGCATAATCGACGGCGCTGATTTTATCGACACAAGGGGCTGAACAGCGTTTGATTTGGTATAGCAGACAGGGACGGCT
>DDEJ01000026.1:7437-7633 GCA_002336405.1 Rhodobacteraceae bacterium UBA1957 | reverse complement strand
TTGAACCTGTGTCAACGCCCGAATGCGGTCCCTAAGGGCTGCGGCGCGTTCAAATTCCATTTTCTCGGCGGCCGCCTGCATCTGAGTGGCGAGCAGTTCTTGGATCTCGGTTGAGCGGCCTGATAAAAACCGTTCGGCATCTGCGACGGTGGCAGCGTAATCGTCAGTGCTAATTTTATCGACACAAGGGGCTGAA
>DDEJ01000026.1:4962-7335 GCA_002336405.1 Rhodobacteraceae bacterium UBA1957 | reverse complement strand
GTCAGGGTGCGGTTTACCGCACCGGCGCTGGCAAACGGGCCGTAATAAGTGCCTTTGGCTCTTTTCGCGCCTCGGTGTTTGCTGATTTGTGGAAAAGTGTGTTCAGATCCTACCAATATATTTGGGAAACTTTTGTCATCCCGTAAAAGTACATTATAGCGTGGTTTGAGTTGTTTGATGAGGTTTTGCTCAAGCAGTAGCGCCTCGGTCTCGGTGCGTGTGGTTAGAAACATCATCCGCGCTGTTTCTGATATCATCCTGTCGATGCGGCCCGAATGACCCGTTGGCCGCGTGTAATTGGTGACCCGCATTTTTAAATTGCGCGCTTTGCCAACATACAGCACCCGCGCTTGGGCATCCAGCATGCGGTAGACGCCAGGAGAACTGTCCAGCGTTCGGACGTAGGCCGCGATTACGTCCCTTCCAGTGGGCAGCGGGGGCGATTCTGTTGTGTTTGCTTCAGCCATGATTTTATCTAGTGATTCTTGATGGGCGCTGCACTCAAAATAGTGCGATAGCAAGAAGAAAAATGTCCACGGTTTCTGTGGATAAGCTTGTATATAACTTTACCACGAATGGGATTTTCCGTTATATTCAATCAGCTTCCTCACATTGCTTAAAAAATAGGCACTTATTTAACCTATTGTTACTAATGAATATTATTTTTTGCATCTGGCAAAATGTTGAAAACGTTAGCTTTTTATTGATGCTTTCGCAACGGTTGTGTGACGGGTGCATAACTCGTGTCACAAACTTCATACGAACCGTTAGTCATTTTGCACATCTGGGGTTTTCCAGCCCAGATGCTGTCCCCCGTCAACGCAGAGCAATTGCCCGGTCACGGCGGTTGCGTTCAGAAAATATCCAAGCGCATTGTTAATATCGTTGGTTCCTGCACCGCGTTGCAAAATGGTATTGCGACGCTGGGTTGCGAAGTGCTCGGCGCTTTGACGTGCGCCCTGAAGCGTTGGCCCCGGGCCGATGGCATTGACCCGCACTTTTGGCGCGAGGCTCCGCGCAGCAGTTTGGGTCAAGGCCCATAGGCCCATTTTTGCAATCGTATAAGTCATGAATTCCGGTGTCAGCTTGCGGACACGCTGGTCGATCATATTGATCACCAAAGCCTGCGCCATGGGTTCATTTTGGTCATCATAAAGCGGCTCAGGCACCTGTGTGGCCAGCGCTTGGGTCAAAACGAACGGTGCGCGCAGATTGCTTTCCATATGACGATCCCAACTGGTGCGCGTGGCACTGGTAATATTGTCATATTCAAAAATTGAGGCGTTATTAATCAGGCAGGTTATGGGGCCACCCAGCGCTTGCATTGCCGCTGGCATCAGATTTTGAACTGCCGCCTCGTCCAGTAGATCAGCTTGTAACGCGACTGCATGTCGTCCCATCCCGCACAGATTTTCTACGACGTCTTCTGCGGCTTGGCGCGAGGTGGCATAGTGGACGGCCACATCGTATCCTTGTTGCCCTAGGTAGAGCGCCATCTCCCGACCGATCCGCGCAGCAGCGCCAGTCACCAAAGCCCGTTTCATCAAAATCTCCCACGTTGGGTCAAACCAATACTATGGTGACATAGAACAGATACAGAGCAGTCAAGCCAAGGCCAAAGCGTCGGGTGATGTTCCAGTTGAAAAATACAAATGGGATCAGCAGGACCGAGGCGCCCAACATGACCCATAAATCAAAGGTTAGAAATGCAGTATCGACCGGGATCGGCCCGACAAAAGTGGTCAGACCCACGATGGCGAGTAGGTTAAACATATTGGAGCCGATGACATTACCTAAGGCGACATCTGCTTGCCGACGCAAGGCGGCCGTTATGGCTGTTGCCAATTCAGGTAGGGACGTGCCGAGGGCAACAAGGGTCAAGCCAATGATCGCTTCGCTAACCCCAAACAGGCGCGCGATATGGCTTGCACTATCTACCAGAATATGGGCGCCCAGCGGCAAGCCGATGATGCCCAGTGTCAGATACATTGCGATCTTCCACCAAGCCATCGTGGGCGTGGCCTCGACGGTTGGATCAAGGTTTATGTTGTTGTTTTTGGTGTCAGCCGCGCTGTGACGTTGGGCGTCGCGCAGTGTGTCGCCAAGGATATATACCAAAAGTGCCAGCAGTATCAGCCCACTTTGCCATTCAAATATGCCCCGAAATGCCAGCCCTATAAATAAACATGTGGCCACCATCATGCCGAGATAGGCTTTTTTAGTATCATGTTCGCTGCTGTGTAATGTTGAAAATATGGCAGGCAGGCCCAATACCAGCAGAATATTTGCCGTGTTCGAGCCAACAACATTTCCCAACGCCAGACTTGGCACGTCTTCGATGACCGCATTGATGGCAATGATCAGTTCAGGAGC
>DDEJ01000026.1:0-4575 GCA_002336405.1 Rhodobacteraceae bacterium UBA1957 | reverse complement strand
ACTTAGATTGACGGCCCCTTTAACCAGCGCATCACCCGCCAGAATAAGAAGCACAAACCCCAGAGCCGCCGATAGCCAGACCACAGGTCAGCCCTTGCCTTTACCGCAGGCGCAGGGGCCGGTACCAATATTAAAGCGGCCACAAGACGCGCAGCGTGCGGCATCCAGTCGCTTTTTGCCTGGAAATTTCAATTTGCCGAACATTGCCAGCACACCCATGCCAACCAGAAACAGGACCACGATCTTCAGGATCATTCTATAATCCAAAACGGGCGAACTGGGCCCGTTCTTCTATGCTGCTAAAGGCGTCATGCACAATCGACGTGCCAAAGCGCTGGAGAAAATTGCGTTTCACGTCATAATTCCGGAACTTAACCTTGTCACCAAACCGCTCTTTCATCAGCGGCACCAGATGGCCAATACCATCCACCAAACCTAGTTCGGCTGAATGTTGTCCTGTCCAAAACTCGCCACTGAACAGATCCTGTGCGTCGGTAAGTTTGCTGCCTCGGCGGGTTCTCACATGGGAGATGAAAACGTCGTGGAGCTGATTAAGAATGGTTTTAAGGCGGGTCACGTCTTCGGGATTTTCTGGTCGAAACGGATCCAGTGTCGATTTGGATTTTCCGGCGGTATATACCCGTCTTTCCAGCCCTTGCCGTTCTAGAAAGGTTGATGCGCCAAAGCCGGCTGAAATCACCCCAATCGAGCCGATAATTGATCCGGGATCAACCCAGATTTCATCAGCGCTGACAGCCAGCCAATAGCCACCAGAGGCTGCAACGTCTTCTACAAACGCAAATACGGGCAGTTTTTTATCATCTGCAAGACGGCGAATGCGCGCCGCTATTAGCGAGGATTGAACCGGGGACCCCCCCGGTGAATTGATCACCAGAGCGACTGCTGCCGGTTTGCCCTTGGTAAAGGCCTTTTCAATATAGGGCGCGAGCGTCTGATCGTTGAGTTGGCCGCGACCACCTGCCGCGATCGTGCCGGTAAGCCGCAAGACTGCGACTGTCGGTGTTTTTTTCAAAAAAGGAATGCTTATAACCATGTTTCACACTTAGTTTGATTGGCAGCAGCAAACAAGGCGGCGCAAGAATATTTATGCGTGTTTGCAAATTCTGGGACTTGTCAGACGATAGACCTTAGCTGCGCAGACGATAGCCGGTTTTGAATATCCAAAAGATCACCCAAAGACATAAAATGATGAACCCGCCGATGGCCAGTAAACTGATTGTGATCGGAACGTCAGAGGTGTCAAAAAACGCCCAGCGAAATCCAGAAATCAAATAGACTATTGGATTAAATAAGGTAATTTTCTGCCAAAGCGGCGGCAGCATTGTGATGGAATAAAACGAGCCGCCCAAAAACACCAATGGTGTGATGACCAACAGTGGAATTAATTGCAATTGTTCGAAATTAATCGCCCAAATTCCAATAATAAAGCCAAACAATGAAAAGCTGACACAGGTCAGCAGCAAGATGGCCAGCATTGCCACGGGGTGGGCAACGGTCAGATCGACAAAAATTGTCGACGTTGCCAGTATGACCAAGCCGATGAACAGAGCTTTGCATGTTGCAGCCCCCACGTATCCCAAAATAATTTCAAACGTATTGACCGGCGCTGACAGCAGCTCATAAATGGTGCCGGTATATTTTGGGAGATGGATTCCAAACGCAGCGTTCGAGGTCGCTTGCGTGATCACGCTCAGCATGATCAGCCCCGGCACCAAAAAAGACACATAGCTGACACCCTCAATCTGGTCTATCCGGCTGCCTAGGGCTGCGCCAAATACGACAAAATACAGTGATGTTGACAGAACTGGTGATAGAAAACTCTGTTTCAGTGTCCGAAAAAACCGGTGCATTTCGAAAAAGTAAATCGTTTTTATGGCATGCCAGTTCATTTATTTGCATCCTGTAGCAACGTGATAAAGATCTCTTCGAGGCTGCTTTGCTCGGTATGTAGATCGCGCAGCACCAAGCCGGCTTTCGACAGATCAGACAATAAAGTGGTGATTCCGGTTCTTTCGCCAGTTGCGCCATAGGCATATTTTATGGCTTGCCCGTCATTGATCAAACTGAGGTTATAAGCTGCTAAGCTCTCGGGCAGAGTTTCGGTGGGTTGTGTTAATTCGATAGTCAAAGTTTTTTGACCCATTTGCTGCATTAGCGTGGCTTTACTTTCGACCAGCAAAATTCTGCCGTTATCTATCACCGCGATCCGGTCGGCGATTGCTTCGGCTTCGTCGATATAATGCGTGGTTAGAATGATCGTCACACCATCGGCTTTGAGCTGTGAGATCAACGCCCACATATCTCGGCGTAATTCAACATCAACGCCAGCGGTAGGTTCATCAAGAAATAAAATACGGGGTTCGTGGACCAAAGCTTTGGCAATCATCACTCGACGTCGCATCCCGCCTGATAATGATTTTATTTGTGCGTGACGTTTGTCCCATAAAGACAGTTGCTTTAATATCTGTTCGATAAGGGCGGGGTCGGCCCCGAGACCAAACAGCCCGCGCGAGAACTGTAAGGTGTTCATAACGGTTTCGAACGGCTCGAGCGAAATCTCTTGGGGGACCAGACCGATCAACTTGCGGGCCGCGCGATAGTCGGTTTTGATATCATAGCCGCCCACGCGGATCGTGCCAGATGTTGGGCTTGCCAGACCGCAGATTGTCGCAATAAGCGTGGTTTTCCCGGCGCCGTTGGGACCCAGAAGCGCCAGAATTTCGCCTTGCTCTACGTCAAGGTCGACGCCCTTAAGAGCATGAAACGAATCGTTATACGTTTTCTTCAGTGCATTAATCTCTAAAAATCTACGGATATTGTGTCCTTTACCGTTCTTTTGAAATCCCTTGTTGCGTGTGTCTAAGGGGGTAGCTCAGACAGTAAAAGCCCAAAATATTTTGGATATATCCATAGCCTTGTTGAGTGCATATCATATCTGGATTGAATAGATAAAAACTCAACCAAATCCATTCAAAAACTGTTGGGTATTATTGCCCGTAGTTCTCGCAAAATAATCAGTGCAGTTCCGAGGATTTACGCCCTGTTTTAAATAACGGTTGTGTGACTATTAAATAGCCGAGCGGATGGAAAGTAAGAAATGCCTAGAGGCGGTGAAAAAACAACTGTTTATTAGATGAAATAATATTTTATACGAAGTGCGCGAATAATATCTTCAAATATTACAGGGTTAAAATTATCTTCCAAATAGGGCTCTTAAAATTTATATTTGCTGTGTGTATCCAGAGTGTTTCGAATTTAACTCATTAAAATTTAATTAAATTTATTGCAAAGTGATCTTATAAATTTGATTAAAAGTCCTTGTCATGTTGGTTTTTTTTGCCGTAAGTATCTAAAATTTATGAGTTTCTGGCTGCGTCACACAGAGTTTTCGCATTGAGGTCGGAATGCTAAGATTGATGTGTCCGTTTGGATCGGGGCGGTTGTTTGATCTCGTATATTCCAAAAGATGAAATTTCAGCGATTGAGTGCTAAAAGAATATATCAGCACACACAAATCGCACGATCTTTTGATCTAGATTAACTGAGTACTTGGCGTCAGCAAAAATAATGTTATATACAGTCCCAAACGAAAGCAAAGCTAGATCAGTAGGCGATCGAAGGTCAAAAGAAACCGTGGCGTCGAGTAGTCATAAGATCAGCCAGCTCCGACCGGAAACCGCCCGCAAGGGCCAGAAAAATATGTAGGTGTGGAATGGCCGCTCTTTCAAATGAAGACAGTCAAAATGAAACCCCGTTGGTTGCCCGCAACTGGGTCAAAATTCTAGCGCAGTATCGTGAACCCGACACCGTGCGCAGCGTTTTCGAACTCTTGGTCACTTTGATCCCGTTTCTGTCGCTCTGGGGCCTTGCTTGGTGGCTGTTGAATGACTACCCTTGGATGGCTTTGGCCGTTGCGCTTTCAAACGGTTTATTTCTAGTCAGAATTTTCATCGTTCAACATGATTGCAGCCATGGTGGGTTTTTTAAAAGCCGCAGGATTAGTGACTGGGTTGGACGTATCTTCGGTGTGCTTACACTTACCCCGTACGACGTTTGGCAGCGCACGCACATGATGCACCACTCGGCGGCAGGAAATCTTGATCAACGCGGCATTGGCGACGTTTACACCATGACGGTCGAAGAATATTACTCCCAACCGTTCTATGGCAAGGTTCTCTACCGTCTTGGTCGGCATCCTATCATCTTGTTCGGGCTCGGTCCGTTGTATCTGTTCGTGTTGCAAAACCGTCTACCATTGGGCTTGATGAACTCTGGTATAAAATATTGGGTCAGTGCGATGGGGACCAATGCGATGATCCTGGCGTCTTTGGGAATAATATTCTTGTTTGGGGGCCTTGCGCCTATTTTGTGGATTTTCTTTCCCACCCTATGCGTGGCTGCGACGCTCGGGGTTTGGTTGTTCTATGTACAGCACCAGTTTGAGGATACCCACTGGGATACCCAAGCAGACTGGCAGGTCCATGAAGCAGCGCTGCACGGCAGTTCGCATTATGATTTGCCAGCCGTTTTGATGTGGTTTACTGGCAACATCGG
>DDEJ01000023.1:16654-17215 GCA_002336405.1 Rhodobacteraceae bacterium UBA1957 | reverse complement strand
GCTTGCAGGAATTGGTCGAAATGATCGAAGGTTTATTGCCTTCGTCAGCACATTAACAGACCATAGTACCATCACCACAACAGGAGAATCCAAATGTCCCATCACAGCGCCACCGTTATATGGGATCGGGGTGATGACGTTTTTACTGGTGGCAGATACAGCCGCGCGCATCTTTGGCAGTTTGACGGTGGGGTCAGCGTGACCGCCTCGGCCGCGCCCGATGTGGTGCCACTGCCGTTTTCGCGCGCCGATGCGGTTGACCCAGAAGAGGCCTTTGTGGCCGCACTGGCGTCATGTCACATGCTGTTTTTTCTGGATCTGGCGCGGCAGGCGGGGTTTGTCGTCGACAGCTACCGCGATCAGGCGGTGGGCGAGATGGATAAAACCGGTGACGGTGGCGATTGGGTGCAGACCGTGCATCTGTATCCCAAAGCCGCATGGCAGGGTGTGGCGCCCGACAGCGCCGCACTGTCAGATTTGCACCACCGCGCCCATAAGCTGTGCTTTATCGCCAATTCGGTTAAATCCGAGATTATCACTCATCTCGACTGAGAACCTGTG
>DDEJ01000023.1:0-16272 GCA_002336405.1 Rhodobacteraceae bacterium UBA1957 | reverse complement strand
GCGTCAAGCGATGCAAGTACGGTATCGACCTCGGCTTCGGTGATGGTCAACGGCGGCGACATCAGGATGTTGTGCATCCCCAGCCGCACCATAGTTCCGGCCTCATAGACCGTCTGATGCAGCCGTTTCATTGTGGCGTTGTCCATCGGGGTTTTGGCGGTTTTGTCACTGACCAGTTCGATGCCGGTCATCAACCCGTGGCCGCCGCGCACATCGCCGATGACATCATATTTTCCCGCCAGTTTAAGCGCGCCTTGATACAGCTGGGTGCCCCGCGCCGCAGCGTTTGTTTTGGTGTCCAAGCGCAGGGTTTCCGACAGGCAGGCCACCACGGCAGCCGCTCCCACGGGATGGGCCGAATAGGTATAGCCGTGAAAAATTGCCCCCTCGCCGGTGGTATCGCTTTCAAATACGTCGGCGATTTTATCGCTCATTAACGCCGCACCAACCGGAAAATAGCCTGAGGTGATGCCCTTGGCGATGCACATCATATCGGGCTTGACCCCCCAGTGGCGCGCGCCCGACCAGTCACCGCTGCGGCCGAATCCGGTGATCACCTCGTCTGAAATCATTAAAATACCATGGCGGTCGCAGATGTCACGCAGCAGGGGCATCAGCGACTGATCCGGTACAATCACCCCACCCGCACCTTGGATTGGCTCCATGATAAAGGCGGCAATCGTGTTGGCGCCCTGAAAAACGATCTCGTCCTCCATGGCGTTGGCAATCGACTGGGCCAGTTTGGCGGGGTCGCTTTGATCGAAAGGATTGCGATACGTATAGGGGCTGGGCAGATGAAAACAGCCCGGCAACAGTGGCTCATAGGCAATGCGAAAGCGGTTGTTACCATTCACGGAAGCGCCGCCAAAATGAGTGCCATGATAGCCTTTTTTCAGCGATAGAAACTTGCTGCGGGTGGGTTCGCCACGCAAGCGATGATACTGCCGCGCCAGTCGCAGGCAGGTTTCCACCGAATCCGACCCTCCGGAGGTGAAAAACACCCGGCTCATGCCGTCGTCGGCAAAAAATTCCCGCACCGCATAAGAGGCCTCGATCGCGGTGGGATTGCTCGTGCCAGCAAAGGCCGAATAATAGGGCAGCTGATAAAGTTGGCCGGCAATGGCGTCCTTTACCACATCGTTGGAATAGCCCAGATTGACACACCACAATCCGCCGACGGCATCCACCACACGGTGGCCATCGATATCGGTGATATGCGCGCCGTCGGCCCCCTTTATGATTTTTGGCGCATTAATCTGCGCATCACCGGGATGCCCCATTGGATGCCACAGGTGGCGGGCATTATTTTCTTTCAGAAAATTATCGTCTTTCATGGAGGTGCTCTCAAGTTAACAATATCTCTATATTATGTCTGTGATGGAGTCTGTCTAGGAAAATAGTTGCCGGTGCGGGTTTTGCCCGATGTCTTGGTCTGCTGTTGCTGGACAGTGCGGCGCTGCGGGTGTAGGAAATCGCGATCATGGCACAGACAAAATCAGATCCTAATTACAAAATCATCGCTGAGAACCGCCGGGCGCGGTATGATTATGCGATCGAGGATGATCTAGAATGTGGCGTGTTGCTGCAAGGGTCCGAGGTGAAATCCCTGCGCGTCAACAGTGCCAATGTTGCTGAAAGCTATGCATCGGTAGAAGATGCCGAATTGTGGTTGGTCAATTGCTATATCGCCCCATATGAGCAGGCCAAGACCTGGGGCCACGAAGAACGACGTCGGCGCAAGCTATTGGTTAAACGCAAAGAACTGGCGCGTCTTTGGTCTGATACCCAGCGTAAGGGTATGACCTTGGTCCCGCTGGTGATGTATTTCAATCACCGCGGCAAGGTAAAGATGAAGATTGGCATCGCCAAGGGTAAAAAGAACCATGACAAACGCGCCGACAGCGCCAAGCGTGATTGGGGCCGGCAGAAACAGCGCCTGCTGCGCCATGGCGAATAGGCGTTGGTTGCCCGCAGACCGCGCGGCATCGTCTTTTTGAACTTGATATCGTCATATGCGGGCGAAATTCGCTGTCACACGGCATAAGCCTTGCCAGTTTTGGTTTGCCGTCCTATGCACTTACCAAACACTTATAGGGGATCAATATGAAAAGTGATGATCCAAAAACACTGGTGTCGACCAGCTGGCTTGCAGCGCATCTGAAAGATCCAGATTTGCGCCTGCTTGACGCGTCTTGGTATCTGCCCGATATGGCGCGCAACGGGCGCGAAGAATATGATAACGCCCATATTCCAGGTGCGCGGTTTTTTGATATCGACGAGGTGAGCGACCATCGCTCAGAGTTGCCGCATATGGTGCCCCCGGTTGAAAAGTTCATGTCGCGGGTCCGTGCTATGGGCATTGGAGATGGCCATCAGATTGTGGTCTATGATGGTGCGGGCCTTTTTTCGGCCGCCCGGATTTGGTGGTTATTTCAACTGATGGGGCACAGTGACATTGCAGTATTGGATGGTGGTTTGCCGAAATGGCAGGCCGAGGGGCATCCCACTGAAGATATGGCGCCGGTTATTCGCGACCGACATATGACGGTGCGGCGGCAAAATCAGATGGTACGCGACGTGACACAAGTATCGGCGGCATCCAAACTTGGGGATTACGAAATCATTGATGCCCGCGCTGCGGCGCGTTTTTCTGGCACGGCGCCTGAGCCGCGGGCGGGTTTGCGCTCGGGGCATATCCCGGGTTCGAAAAATGTATGTTACCGCGATCTTTTACGGGCCGATCACACGATGAAAGATCCCGATGTGTTGCGGCAAGTGTTCGTTGATGCCGGTGTTGATCTGGCAAAGCCCGCGATTACCAGCTGCGGGTCTGGTGTTACGGCGGCAATCCTAAATCTTGCGATGCAGCGTATCGGCAAGGCTAATCATTCACTATATGACGGTTCGTGGTCGGAATGGGGCATGTCCCCGACCTTACCCGTCGCCACAGGAGACAATTGATGTTTGAGACTTTGAAACCGCAACCTGCCGATAAAATTTTGGCTCTTGTGCAAAAGTTCAAAGAAGACCCCAGACCGCAAAAAATTGATCTTGGTGTAGGGGTGTATAAAAACGCTGAAGGTGTGACCCCGGTGATGCGCGCCGTAAAAGCCGCCGAACATCAGTTGTGGCAGGATGAGACTACAAAAGCTTATGTTGGGCTGACCGGCGATCCGGCTTTTTCGGATGGTATGATCAAGATGATTTTGGGCGATGCAGTGCCGCGCGGCGCAGTCGCCGCCGCCGCCACCCCTGGCGGTACTGGTGCGGTACGTCAAGCGTTTGAGCTGGCCCGGTTGGCCAATCGTGATGTGCGGGTGTTCGTGTCAAATCCGACTTGGCCGAACCACGTCTCAATGTTGCGCTATCTCGGGATCGAAATGGTGCCGTACCGTTATTTTGACGAGGCGACTTGCGGCGTTGATTTTGAGGGTATGACTGCGGATTTGGCACAGGCTAAAGCTGGTGACGTGGTGTTGTTGCACGGGTGCTGCCATAATCCAACTGGCGCAAATCTAAACACTGCCCAATGGCAGTTGGTGGTGGATTTACTGGCCAAATCTGGCGCAACCCCGATGATTGATATTGCCTATCAAGGGTTTGGTGACGGGCTGGAAGAAGATGCCGCCGCCACCCGGCTGATTGCTGCATCCCTGCCCGAGACCATTATCGCCGCCAGCTGTTCAAAAAACTTTGGTATCTACCGCGAGCGGACGGGTCTGTTGATGGCGATCTCCCAGGATGCTTCAAAACACTTGGTAACCCAAGGCACATTGGCCTATCTGAACCGGCAGAATTTTTCCTTCCCACCGGATCATGGTGCGCGTCTGGTTACGATGGTGCTCAATGATGCGGCTCTTTGTGAAGATTGGAAAACCGAGCTGGAACAGGTGCGTCTGGGCATGCTGGATCTACGCCAGAGTTTAGCAACCGAGCTGCAAAGCCGGGCTGGATCTGACCGATTCAGCTTTTTGGCACAGCATCGCGGCATGTTCTCACGGCTGGGCACCACACCCGATATGGTCGAGCGTCTGCGCGTGGAGCACGCAATCTATATGGTGGGTGACAGTCGGATGAATATCGCTGGTCTAAACGCAAACTCTGTCCCAGTTTTGGCGCAAGCCATCGTTGACGTGGGGATCTAAACCCTAACGGTATAGTCGGTATTGGCCTCTCTGCAGAGGCTGTGGCCCATATTATTGCCGCAATTAACCGTGGCGGGGGTGGCGGTTTCGGTATCTGAGGGGGGGGGACAGCTCTTGGATGCGTGTGCCTATGCAATTACAGGTTCGGTGTCCGTTTGATCTAAAGAGCGCTTTGCTCAAGGAGCACACGCCCGTGCGCACCCAAGCAAAATATCTGCTTGTTGTCGATCACCACTGGGGTCAGTGGCCGGCCATAGCCCGCACCACCGTCTAGGTTCAGCCGGTTTGAATAAAGCTGTGGCGCCTCAAGCGCTGTGTGGCCGTGGATGATCATCTTTGCACGTGGCGCACTGTGGCTGAGAAACGGCTCGCGAATCCACAGCAGATCCCGTTCGGTTTGCGCGGCCAACGCCACATCAGGGCGGATACCGGCATGGACAAATATATAATCATCGGTCTCATAGTGCAGTGGCAGAGCGTTCAAAAACGCCAGATGTTCCGCCGGAACAGCGGTGCGCGCCGCGGCATGCACCTGATAATAGCGACTGGTTTCATCGATCTTGACCCCATAAGAGGCCAAGGTTTTATCGCCGCCAAGGCGTGGATTCAGCCAGTCAAGCCCGACCGGCAATTCAATATCAAACTTTGGATGGTCCTGCAGAAACCAGCCAAACATCCGATCGTGATTGCCCTTAATGACCGTCCAGTTCTTGCCCTCCGCAATCTGGGTGATCAGATGCTCGACCACCTGACGGCTGTTGGGTCCCCGATCTGTCAGATCGCCGGTAAACACCACGGCGGCATCGGGGCCACCGTCGCGCTCAATGCGTGCCAATGCCTTTTGCAGCATGTCAAACTGGCCGTGGATATCGCCAAGAGCATAAAGAGGCTGGGTCATTTGGATCTCTGGGTTGGGGTGTTAGAGCGTGGCGTCACACACCAGACATAACTGGCGTGTAACGGTGTTATGTCAGTAGTTTAGCCAATGTCAAATTGCAGTGGTTTGACCTGTTGAAACAATCCGGTCGCTTCAAGCTTGCCCAGAACTTCAGGTGCCACAGGGTGATCGACATACAAAAGGGCAATTGCCTCACCACCCGCGGCGGCGCGCCCCAAGGTAAAGTTGGCAATATTGACACCATTTTCGCCCATGGTCTGACCCAGTGTGCCAATGATGCCCGGCACGTCTTTATTGGTGGTATACAGCATATGCGCACCAATCTCGGCATCGATATTAATGCCCTTGATTTGGATGAACCGCGGCTTGCCGTCGCTGAACACTGTGCCTGCAACAGAGCGTTCCCGGTTGGCTGTGACCACGGTGACTTTGATATAGCCCTCAAAAGTACCGGCCTTATCCTGACGGGTGGTGCTGATTTTGATGCCGCGATCTTTGGCAATTACCGGAGCGCTGACCATATTGACGTCGGGGTTGGCCCGTTTCATGATCCCTGCCACCGCCGCGCAATTCAACGCTTCGAGGTTCATTTCAGACACAGTCCCGTCATACAGGATGTTGATTGCAGTGACCGGCTCGTCAGTCATCTGGCCAACAAAACCACCCAAGTGGGTCGCCAGCGTCACCCAAGGGCCCATGACCTTGGCCTCTTCTGCGGTCACTGACGGCATATTGAGAGCGTTCGTCACCGCACCGGTTAGCAAATAATCCGACATCTGCTCGGCCACTTGCAGCGCGACATTTTCCTGCGCCTCGGTGGTGGCGGCACCCAGATGTGGGGTGCAGACCACATTGGGCAGATCAAACAACGGGTTCTCTTTGGCTGGCTCTGTCTTGAAAACATCGAACGCGGCCCCCGCGATATGGCCTGACACCAGCAATTCCGCCAGTGCGCTTTCGTCGACCAAACCGCCACGGGCGCAGTTAATGATACGCACGCCCTTTTTGGTTTTGGCCAGATTTTCTGCTGACAGGATGTTTTTGGTCTGCTCGGTCAGAGGTACATGCAAAGTGATGAAATCAGCCCGCAACAACAGGGTCTCAAGCGTGACTTTTTCAACGCCCATTTTATCGGCTTTTTCTTCAGACAGGAAAGGATCATAGGCGACAACTTTCATCTTCAGTCCACGGGCCCTGTCACAGACGATGCCGCCAATATTGCCCGCCCCGATCACACCGAGGGTTTTGCCGGTCAGCTCAACCCCCATAAATTTGGATTTCTCCCATTTTCCAGCATGGGTCGACGCGCTGGCTTCGGGGATTTGGCGGGCGACCGCAAACATCATTGCAATCGCATGTTCGGCGGTGGTGATCATATTGCCAAAGGGCGTGTTCATGACGATCACGCCCTTTTTTGAGGCGGCGTCACGATCGACATTGTCGACCCCGATGCCGGCACGACCGACCACCTTAAGCCGGTTGGCGGCGGCTAGGATCTTTGCGGTGACCTTGGTTGCCGAGCGAATCGCAAGGCCGTCATACTGGCCGATAACCTCGGCCAGTCGGATTTTGTCTTTGCCCAGATCGGGTTCGAAATCCACCTCTATGCCGCGATCGCGAAAGATCTGAACAGCTGTGGGAGACAGTTTGTCGGAAACAAGAACTTTGGGGGCCATGAGGGCTCTCCTGTAAATAAAAAATAATAAGATCAGATGGCGATGGAAAGCGGCGCGGTTTACGCTGCGTCCACCGCCGCAATTTCAACGCTAAATGCCCAGTCAAGCCAGGGTAGCATCGCCACGATGTCGGCGGTCTCGACGGTGCCACCGCACCAGATCCGCAGACCTGGCGGCGCGTCGCGATATGCGCCGATATCAAGTGCGACATCTTGCGCCTCGAGCCGCTTTGCCACCGCTTTGGCAAACGCTGTCCCGTCGGTGATCCGCGGGTCGGTAAACTTAACGCAGACCGAGGTGTTTGATCGCGTGGCTGGATCCTGCGCCAGATTGTCAATCCAGTCGCGGGTGTCGCAAAAGGTCCAGATCGCTTGCGCGTTTGCATTGGCGCGGGCAATTAACCCGGCTAACCCACCAACCGAGCGCGCCCAATCCAGCGCCAAAAGGTAATCTTCGACCGCAAGCATCGAAGGCGTGTTGATCGTGGCACCTTCGAAGATGCCCTCGATCAGCTTGCCGCCTTTGGTCAGCCGGAATATCTTTGGCAACGGCCAGGGCGGAGTGTAACTTTCAAGCCGTGCCACGGCACGCGGGCTGAGGATGATCATGCCGTGCGCGGCCTCGCCGCCCAGCACTTTTTGCCAGCTGAACGTGGTCACATCGAGTTTGTCCCACGGCAGATCCATTGCGAAGGCCGCTGAAGTGGCGTCGCAAATCGTCAGGCCGGCGCGCTTTGCCGGGATCGTGTCACCATCTGGCAATCGCACCCCTGAGGTGGTGCCGTTCCAGGTGAACACCACGTCATTATCAAAATCGATGGTGTCGAAATCAACAATTTGGCCATAGTCGGCGACCTTAATATCGGCGTCGATCTTGAGCTGTTTGACAACGTCGCTGACCCATCCGGCGCCAAAGCTTTCCCAAGCGACCATCTCAACCTTCCGCGCCCCCAGCAGAGACCACATCGCCATTTCCACCGCGCCGGTATCTGAGGCTGGTACGATGCCGACGCGGTAGTCGTCGGGGATATCTAGGATCTGGCGGGTGCCGTCAATTGCAGCCTTCAGGCGGGCTTTGCCAACCGAGGCGCGATGACTGCGACCCAGAGGGGCGTCGGCCAGTTTTGTCACGTTGAATGTGGGGGGTTTGGCGCAGGGGCCAGATGAAAAACGCGGGTTTGACGGCCGCGAAGCCGGATGTTGTATAGCCATTGATGCTATCCTCACAGATAAATGCCCTTCGTTGGGGAAGGGTGTCCCACCGCCTGAGATATGGCTCCGAGGGAGGGCAGGCAAGCATAAAAATGCAGTTTTGGCACAAGATTTTGAAAATCTCTGCCACGCAGTGCTGCGGATCGGAAACTTTTTAACGGGCTAACACCAGTTCTTGCGACGTGTCAGGCGCTGAAAATTTCATGGTGCCATGGCGGGTTTGCACCGGCCCTTGTAACAGTCACAGCGGCCACTTTTGCACCAAATTCCAAGGCTTTGGTCATCTGTGCTGCGCGCAGCTGTGCGATTGACGCTTTGTTAAGGTTGTATTCGCTGTGCAAACTTGCCAGAACACCTGCGTTAAAGGTATCGCCAGCCCCCACCGTGTCGACGACAACAGCGGGCGGCACGCTCACTGCGATGTCGGTGCCGTCGGGCAACAGCGCCCGCGCCCCGTCTTTGCCGCAAGTGAGGATCATAGCTGTCTGCCGCCCCGCCTGCAAAATGGCCAGCTTGGACATGACATCTTCAGGGCCGGGGATCAGCCATTCCAGATCTTCATCTGAGACCTTGATAATATCGGCCACCGCGAAAATTGCTTTCAACCGTGTGCGGTATGGCGCCTCGTCGGTGATAAACCCGGGCCTGATATTGGGGTCGAGCATAATCACACGTTTGGTCGCCTCACGCTCAGCCAATGCCAGATAGGTATCGGCGGCGGGGGTGTTGCACAAACTGATGCCGCCAAAGTACAGCGTCGTAATATCGGGGGTCAGGTCGGGTAAATCTGTCGGGGTAATCATCCGGCCTGCCGAGTTCTCGTCATAAAACGTATAGGTGGCATGGCCGTCTGTCAGCTCGACAAAAGCCAATGTCGTGGGGCGGGTGTTGACGATGTTAAATCTGGTGCCGACGTTGCTGTCCGTCAGGGTGCGGGTCAACTGCGCGCCGAATAGATCTTGTGACATGCCTGTCAGCATCTCTACCGGGATGCCGAGACGCCCCAATGAGATCGCGGTGTTGAACACCGCACCACCGGGCAGGGGTGTAAAACCGGGGGTCGCTTGCGCTGTCGTGGCGGGGATCATATCAATCAAGGCGTCGCCGCAACATAGGATCATGGCAGGTGCTTTCTAAAATTTGTGTCTGTCCATTTGCCTAGACGGGCGAACTTACCGCAGGACCCTAGCGTATCTTTTATACTGGCAACAGAGAGGAAAAGCGTAATTTTGATATCGGTGTCAGGTTGCTTTGTAGGGCCCGCTATTTGCGCTTCTAACCCTTGCGCGTTTGCAGCTGCAAGATTCAGAAATGATGATATAGACAACAAAAATTTCAGAAAGACTGAATATGGCGATTAAAATAGATATGCTGCGGTGTTTTCAAGCAGTGGCGAATCATGGCAGTCTGGCGGCGGCTGCAACAGTCTTGGGCCGCACGCCCTCAGCCATATCGATGATGCTCAAACAATTCGAAGAACATATAGGCGCCCCGCTGTTCGAGACGGCCCGCAAGGCGCGTCTGACGCCCCTTGGTGCTTTGATACTGACCGAAGCACAGCGTGAGCTTGGCCATTTTGACCGCACTATTCAAGCTATTGAAGGGCTGTCACAAGCCAAATTGGGGTCGGTGCGTCTGGCGGTTACGCCATCTGTGGCTCAGACGGTTCTGCCGCCGGTATTGCAGCGGTTCATGCAAGATCATCCCAAAGTGCGTATCGATTTGCGCGATATGGATTCGACCGCGGTGGCTGACGAATTAATCCATGATCGCGCCGACATTGGGCTGGCCAGTATTGCGTCACTGCCTGGTTTTGAACGCCAGATATTGTTTTCCGACGCTTTTGGTGTCGTCTGCCGCGCCGATCATCCGCTCAGCCAAAATTGGCATGATCTCAGTTGGGCCGATCTGCAGGGAGTGGATTTTATCGTCAATGGTCTGTGCGCACAGATCTCTGATGAGGCTTTTCAACCCGTCCTGGACGCGGCGCGGTTGACTGTGCGCAACACCGCCTCCCTGTTGGGGTTGGTTCAAGCCGGGATGGGTTTGACGCTTTTGCCGCGTCTTGCGGTATTGCCGGGATTTAATGATCTGTGCTTTCTGCCGCTGCGCGATACCACAGTGCGGCGTACGGTCTGGATGGTCACTCCGCCCCGTCAAATGGTTCCACCCGCAGTGCGGGCTTTCGCGGAAGTACTTCGGCGATTGCGGATCAATGACCGGTCTTCTGTGGATGGGTCTGGCACAGGCATTGGTAAACTCAGCCATATGGTCAAGGATACGGATGCAGAGACGAGTGCAGATGCCGATGCCGATGCAGATGCCGGCATGCGGTAGAGTTGTATAGCAGGCAAGGGTACAGCCAGGCGTTTGGGCGTACATAGACAAAACGCTGAGACCAAGGATGATTGGCAATGAATTCAGAATTTCTGAAATAAATTCAATTTTTTTGCGTTTGATTGAAATTTGAAACTATGACTAATGTAAGGTATCTGCAGCACAGCTGTAGCGTAACAAAAGGATAGCCGGAGATGGCCGACACACATCAAAATTATATTGCTGGCGACTGGGTGGCAGGCACAGGCGTTATTGAAAACCGCAACCCCTCCGATATCACCGATCTGATCGGCCACTATGCCCAAGCCAGTACGGCGCAGGTGGATCAGGCGCTTGATGCGGCGCGGCGCGCGCAGGCGGAATGGGCAGCCTATGGTCTTGAGCGCAAGCAAAATGTGTTGAACGCAATTGGCACGGAAATGATGGCGCGTGCCGAAGAGCTTGGCGCGCTTTTATCGCGCGAAGAGGGCAAGCCGCTGGCGGAAGGCAAGGGGGAGGTTTATCGCGCGGGTCAGTTCTTCACCTATTACGCTGCCGAGGTGCTGCGTCAGATGGGTGAGACAGCCGATTCGACGCGCGATGGTATTGAGATTGACGTGCGCCGTGAACCGGTGGGCGTTGTTGCGATTATCTCGCCTTGGAATTTCCCCACTGCCACGGCAAGCTGGAAAATCGCCCCGGCGCTGGCCTTTGGCAATGCGGTGATCTGGAAACCGGCCAATCTGACCCCGGCCTCGGCCGTGGCGCTGACTGAGATTATCTCGCGTCAGGATATTCCCAAGGGGCTGTTCAATCTGGTGATGGGTCCGGGTGGTGCGGTTGGTCAACATCTGGTGGAAAGCCCTCATTTAGACGCAATTTCCTTTACCGGATCGGTCCCTGTAGGCAAGGGCATTGCGGCTGCGGCGATTGGTAATCTGACCAAGG
Source organism: Rhodobacteraceae bacterium UBA1957 (assembly GCA_002336405.1). Taxonomy (GTDB): domain Bacteria; phylum Pseudomonadota; class Alphaproteobacteria; order Rhodobacterales; family Rhodobacteraceae; genus CPC320. Next base: position 5,078 of record DDEJ01000023.1, on the reverse strand, counting down.
TTCAGATGGAGATGGGCAGTAAAAACCCTCTCGCGGTGATGGATGATGCGGATCTGGATTTGGCGGTCTCTTTGGCCCTTGGCGGCGCGTTTGGTGGCACGGGTCAGAAATGTACCGCCTCGTCGCGGTTGATCGTGCATGCAGCCGTTCACGACGCGTTTGTCGATAAGCTTATTGCTGGCGCGCAGGCCCTTCAGGTGGGTCATGCGCTAACCGCCGGCACCCAGCTTGGCCCCGTGGTCAGCCAGCAACAGCTTGATGAAAACCTTGCCTATGTTGCGCTTGGCAAAACAGAAGGCGCCGAACTGGCCTGTGGGGGTGACCGATTGACCCGCGACACGGACGGCTATTTCATGGCACCGGGGGTGTTTTTGAACACCACCAACGACATGCGTATCAATCGCGAGGAAATGTTTGCGCCTCTGGCTGCCGTAATCAAGGTCGATAGCTATGGCGAGGCGCTGCAAGTGGTCAATGACACGCATTTTGGTCTGACCTCTGGTATCGTGACGCGGTCGCTGTCGCGGGCCACGCATTTCCGCCGCAACGCGCGCACTGGCTGTGTCATGGTCAACTTGCCGACTGCGGGCACCGATTATCACGTGCCGTTTGGCGGCCGTGGCAGCAGCTCTTACGGAACCCGTGAACAAGGCACCTATGCGGCCGAATTTTATACAACTGTAAAAACAGCCTATATCGCCTCGGGCACGCCGGAGTAAGCAACATGACGTTCCGCATCGACAATCTGCAATATGCCCGTTGGTCAGAGAAAATTTTTCGCCAGATGCGCGAAGGCGGCGTCGATGCGGTACATGTGACCATCGCCTATCACGAGAATTTTCGTGAAACGATTTTAAACATCGAGGCGTGGAACCGCTGGTTTGAACGGTTTCCCGATCTGATTTTCCACGGTCAATGGGCCAGTGATGTGCAGCAAGCCCGTGAAACCGGGCGCACAGCAATCTTTTTTGGCTTTCAAAACCCGAGCCCGATAGAGGATGACATTGGCCTGGTCGAGGTGCTGCATAAACTTGGTGGACGGTTTATGCAGTTAAGTTATAACAACCAGTCGCTGTTGGCGACGGGATGTTATGAGGCTGAGGATCCCGGCATCACCCGTATGGGCAAGCAGGTGATCCGGGAAATGAACCGCGTCGGTATGGTGATCGATATGAGCCATTCTGCCGATCGCTCGACCATCGAGGCGGCAGATCTGTCGCAGCGCCCGATTGCGATCACTCACGCCAACCCCTATGAGTGGTGTCCGGCGCTGCGCAACAAGCGCGAGGATGTGATCCGCGCCGTGATCGAAAATGGCGGCATGATTGGGTTTTCTCTGTACCCTCATCACCTGTTGGACAAGACCGAATGCCGCCTTGAAAGTTTCTGTACCATGATTGCCGATACGGCCGAACGGTTTAGTGCGGCACATCTCGGGCTGGGTTCGGATCTGTGTCAGGATCAGCCAGACAGCGTGGTCGAATGGATGCGCGTTGGTCGCTGGTCGAAAGAAATTGATTACGGCGAGGGATCTGCCGATGCGCCCGGGTTTCCTCCGATGCCCGATTGGTTTCGCGATAATCGCGATTTTGGCAATATTGAGGCGGGATTACGCAAGGTCGGATTTGACTTTGATGAAATTGCAGGGATCATGGGAGACAACTGGCACCGGTTTTACGACAAGAGCTTTGAGGCAGCCCCATGAGCACACCGTTAGACAACCCTTATCACGACATTCCCCGCCGCGATCCGGGCGTGGTCATGCGCCTGGCGCGGATGGGCGCATCACATCAGGGCAGGCTGTCTTTTATGCGGATCTTGCTGCGCCGGATGAAAGCCGAAAACTGGCATTTTGATGTGCCGCTTTTTGATATTGATGCGCGCGGCGTTGGACGGGCGGTCTATTCGGCGCACGGTCCAGAACGCAGTTATTCGTTGGTGTTATTTGCCAATGATCTTCCACCTGAGAAACGTTCGGACCGGGTGATTGCCACTGAATGGGATGTGACGTTTACGCTGTTTGACGGCATTCCTACGGCCGATGACATCACCCGTCTGTCGCAAAATGTCCCCAAGCAAGAGGCCGGTCGCGTGACCCAAACCGAGCTGTCGGTCTCGCGTGCCAACCGCTCGGTACGGTTGTTTGATCACGTGGTGGACCGCCTTGCCAAAGGCCAGCAACCTGATCCGGAAAAGATTACTGACGTCGGCTATCTGATGCGCACCACAGCGGTCTATGGATCTGGTAAGTTGGGTGCGGCTGACCGCGAACAAATCGCCGAACGACCCGAATTTTCCGCGCCGTTTCAGGTCGAGATGCTGTCGGTCTATCTGACCCGCGCTTTTGTTTTGGATCTGGTCGAGCATCTGGCGTGGCTGCGCAACCCCAAGCAGGCCGTAAAGCTTGATCCCGATCTGCGCCGTGGCTTTGGCATCGGCAATTCCACCGGTCTGGGTATGGCGCCGTTTTTGCTCAATCATCCCTCATTGCTGAACAACTGGATCTGCGCCCGCGAAGAGGGGCTGGCACGGGTGCGCAGCCTTGCCGTGGCAACCCCTGAGGCCGTGGCCAAAATGCGCGATCTGACGCTGCGTGCCGTGGTTAATGCGGATAGGTGGCGCACCGATCATCCGGTGCAACAAACCAGACTGGCAACGCTCAAGGCCGATCTGGCGCTGTTAACCGCGCATCTTGAGACCGCTGATCTGTTTCAGGATCAGCCGTGGAACCGGCTCTGGCTCTGGGCCGAATCCTCACTGGGGCTTGAGGGCCAAGAACAGTTGGCGGCCTTGGTAACAGAACCTTACGGCGCATTAATAGATGAGATGGCCCATTGCATGAGCGCCGATGAGGCGCAGACATTTCGTATTGATGGCGCAATGCCGCTGGCGCAGGTGACGCAGCTGATCGAACAGATCTATGGCTGGGCGCTGGATATTGATTGGGCGGCGCGGGACGCACAGGCCCGGGTCTGGTACACATCGCAAGAAAAGCTTGAACCACGGTTGGGCGAACGGTTTGACGAGCCGGTGGCCGCCTATGAACAACCACTGTCGCCGGGGCGTGATGTGGCACGTGCCTATAAAGATCTGCAAACTGTTGACGCCGGTCCGGTAGCGGAATTTTTGTTGTGTCATCCCGAACACCGCCATGTGATCAGACGCCTGCAGATTGTTGCCCGTTGCCCCTATGCGGAAATCCATGACAATACCATCAGTTCAGACATGATGCCGATTGATTTGCTTCGCCTCAAACTGTCATTTTTTGGGGCAGGGCATTTTGATCCGCGCTCGGACCGTTGGCTACGTATTACCATGTTTGGCAATGCTCCGTTTCCACATGAGTTGGCCAATGCCGATCCCGACAGCTGGAGCTATCCGCCGCTGTCGGACGTGCCGGGATGAACTGGTCGCTCAACGAGTTGGACGCGATGGCCCGCAAAGCAGCGCGCGGGGCTGGCTATAGCTGGGGTCTGGCCGAAGAGGCGGGCAGGGCGACACGCTGGTTGGCGGCGGCCGGATTGCCGGGACCGATGTGTTTGGCACAGCTGCTCGCAGCCGTTGACGGCGCAGATTTCAAAGATTTCACCCCTGCCGTTTCGGCTGGGCGCTGTACCGCTGACAGTGGCGCGCTCTGCCCGCTTTTGACCGGCGTGGCGCTGTGTGATGGCGCGTTAGACTATTCACCAATGCAGGGCCTGACGCTGTCCAACCTGTCGGCGCCTTTGTTGCTGTTGCCTTTTGTGGCCCAGACATTCGGAATCCAGGCGTCTGGCACTCAGAGTTCTGGGGTTCCGACTTCTGAAAGGGTCCGATTGCGCTGGGCGGAGGTGCAGATAATTTTGGCGCATGGCGCAGTCTATCTGGACGGCGTGGTGGGTGATCTGACCTGCGCACAGGCCGAAAGCGTGACCCTTGATCCTGCGCCAGCTGAAAAGTCGCCGAAAGGGGTCCTGCTGGCACCGCAATCGCGCGCTGTGATTGACGTCGCAACGCGGACCTGTCTTGAGGGGTTTGCGCAGCGCACATTTGCCCCTGCAACCGAAGCCAGCCGTCTTGCCGGTGCTGGTGCGGGTCTGTCTGACAACGACTGAGGCGTTTAGAGCTGTCTTATCCTGGTCATTTGGCTTTCGCCCGAAACCTCGTCCTTAATAAGCAGACGTAATCGATAATTTTTGGTATGATCAAGCGACCAGGATCTTTGATGAGGCTCTGGGTCAGCCCTTGGGATCACCGATCAAGGGGTTATCCGGTAGCTTGCCAGCTTGATGCCGAACCAGATGAACACGACCCCGGTGACGCCTTTGAGCCAGCGCTGGAAGGCCCCTTTCCGGGTCAGTGTGGCCAGTTGCGATACCAAAAGCACCATGGCACCAAACCATACCGCATTAATCGCCGAATGCAGAAACACCAGTAAAAAGGAGGATGTAACAGATTGGTCGGCCCCTGTGATAAACTGGGGAAATGCGGCGAGGTAAAACATTGAGACCTTGGGGTTGAGAGCATTGGTTAAAACGCCCTCGATATAGGCAGACAGCAGGGGGCGTTTCTTGCAGGTAGCCGTTGAGTGCGGTGCTGTGTCGATCTGTTTTGCGGCGGTTGTTTTGATCGCGGTATAAAGCGCCTTTGCCCCGATCCAGCATAAATACGCAGCACTAAGGTATTTTACCACGGCGAAGGCCATTGCTGATTGGACGAGGATAAGTGAGATGCCAAAATCGACAGTGCCCCGTGAAGATAAAAAGCAGTGACAAATCCTGCAACATTGGCCAGACCGGCGACGCGCCCAGATATGGGAACAGTTTTGGCGATCAACACCCCTTTTGGGCCTTGTGAAATCACCAGCAGGGATGCGATCAATACGAATGTTACAATGTCTGCTCAGGCCATGCGGGTCGCTTTGGTGGGGTATGCAGGGTCAGGATCGGTCTGGTCACAGGCTGAGCCAAGCGGTGGTTTGGGACAAACGGGCTGCTATGGCTTTAAAATTTTGATTGTGGCGGATCAACGCAGAACAATTTTGGCGGTTTCGGTGTTCCTCACGGGGCAGCGGCCATACCAGAAAACCCCTGATGGCA
>DDEJ01000118.1 GCA_002336405.1 Rhodobacteraceae bacterium UBA1957 | reverse complement strand
CACATGCCCAATTCGATCTGGCGCGCCGACAGCCACGGAAAGCGCTTGTTCGACAGCGCGCTGGCGGGATCAGCGTCTTTGATCACCGCGCTTAGAACCTCGCGGGATTTTGGCCCCGCAATCGCAAAAACGCCCCATTGGGTGGTGACGTCCTGCACTTCAATCGCGCCAAACTCAGGCATTTTGTCGGCCACCGCCTTGCGCAGGTAGTCGCTGTCATAGTCGGTCCAAGCGCCTGCAGAGACGAGGTAATATTCATCCTCGGCCAGCCGCACGATGGTGTATTCGGTGCGCGTGGTGCCGTGGGCGGTCAGCGCATAGGTGAGATTGATGCGGCCGACACGCGGCAACTTATTGGTGGTGAACCAATCCAAAAACGCCGTCGCGCCAGGGCCTTTGACGGTGTGTTTGGTGAACGCAGTGGCATCGATCAGACCAACACCCTGGCGGATGGCGCGTGCCTCATCCACTGCATATTGCCACCAACCACCACGACGAAAGCTGCGGGCGTCATGATCAAAGGTGTCGGGCGCATCCAGCGGACCAAAATAATTTGGCCGCTCGAACCCGTTGACACAGCCAAACTGCGCGCCGCGCGCCTTTTGCCGGTCATAGGCCGGTGCCGTGCGCAGGGGCCGACATGCGGCCCGCTCCTCATCGGGGTGGTGCAGAATATAGACGTGCTCATAGGATTCTTCGTTTTTGCGCGCCGCATATTCGGTGGTCATCCAACGGCCATAGCGTTTGGGATCCAGCGAAGCCATGTCGATCTCGGCCTCCCCCTCAACCATCAACTGAGCCAGATAATGCCCGGTGCCGCCCGCCGCGGTGATGCCAAAGCTAAAGCCCTCAGCCAGCCACATATTGCGCAACCCGGGGGCGGGGCCCACCAGCGGATTACCATCTGGTGTGTAACAGATCGGTCCGTTAAAATCATCCTTAAGGCCAACTGTTTCAGAGGACGGAATACGGTGGATCATCGACATGTATTCTTCTTCGATCCGTTCAAGATCAAGCGGAAAAAGATCGGCGCGAAAACTGTCAGGCACGCCAAATTCAAAGCGTGCGGGCGCGTTGCGCTCATAGGGGCCCAAAATCCAACCGCCGCGCTCTTCGCGCACATACCATTTGGCATCAGCATCCCGCAACACCGGATGCTCGGGGTGGCCGGCAGCGCGCCAAGCCACAAGATCGGGATCAGGTTCGGTCACGATGAACTGATGCTCAACCGGGATGGCCGGTATCTTGAGACCCAAAAGATTGGCCGTACGCTGCGCGTGATTGCCCGTTGCAGTCACCACATGCTCGGCGGTGACGATGATCTGCTCTTCTGATGGTAAAAGATTACCACCCTTTTCGGTCATCTTGGTACAGGTGACCTGCCAGTCGCTGCCGGTCCAATGATAGCCATCGACCTGCCATTTGCGCTCAATCACCACGCCGCGCTGGCGCGCGCCTTTTGCCATTGCCATGGTCACATCTGCGGGGTTGATATAGCCATCCGTGGGATGAAAAATAGCCCCCTTTAAATCTGTACAATTCAGCAGTGGATACCGCTCTTTTGTCTGTGCAGCCGACAACCATTCATAGGGCACCCCGCAGGTCTCAGCGGTTGTGGCATAGACCATATACTCATCCATGCGCGCGTCAGTCTGCGCCATACGCAAATTACCGACGACAGAAAAGCCGGCGTTGAGCCCGGTTTCGGCCTCAAGGGTCTTATAATATTTGATGGAATAATCATGAATATGTGTCGTGGCAAAAGACATATTAAAATACGGCAGCAAGCCTGCAGCATGCCAAGTCGACCCGCTAGTCAGCTCATCGCGCTCCAGCAACATCACGTCCTGCCACCCGGCTTTTGCCAGATGATATGCGATCGAGGTTCCAACGGCTCCGCCGCCTACGACCAAGGCTTTGACATGTGTTTTCATCCTGACCCGACTCCATGACTTTTCTCTCGCTCTTTGATGTACCCCAACGCAATATTTATGCCCAACCCAGCCGACCTAAGAACGTGCGAAACCGACCAATGCGCGGTCTAGACACTCTTCCAGTTCCTTCTGCACAAGATTATTTTCAAATTTATTCGGCTCAAAAACTCCATTGGCAGTTGCAACTGCCCTGTCGAAGCGCCCGGCGGTGCTGTGCTCTAATCACGCGGCGAACGTACCCCATTCCCGAACCACGGCAAAATCTTTAGACCAATAACCAACCAACAAGATCTTTTCCTTTTAAACGGCGAGTTCCAAGCCTATAAGTTGGTCATGCCGCGCCTGAACCACGCGAAATTTAAGTTATGAACCGATTGGAAAATAAACTTATGTTTGGACTAGGTAATTTAAGAGGTCTGTTCTCTCAGGATATGGCAATTGACCTCGGCACCGCCAATACCTTGGTCTATGTCAAAGGACGTGGTGTCATCCTCTCAGAACCTTCGGTGGTCGCATATCATGTCAAAGACGGTATCAAACGGGTCCTGGCTGTGGGGGAAGACGCCAAACTGATGTTGGGGAGAACGCCCGGCAGTATTGAGGCAATTAGACCAATGCGCGAGGGCGTCATTGCCGATTTTGATGTCGCAGAGGAAATGATCAAATATTTTATCCGAAAAGTCCATCGGCGCAGCACGTTTTCCAAACCCAAAATCATCGTCTGTGTGCCGCATGGCGCAACTCCGGTCGAAAAGCGTGCGATTCGTCAATCAGTGCTCAGTGCCGGCGCCCGCAAAGCCGGTTTGATAGCCGAACCGATCGCAGCCGCAATCGGCGCCGGCATGCCAATCACCGACCCTACAGGGAATATGGTTGTCGATATTGGCGGCGGCACCACCGAAGTGGCAATTCTGTCACTCGGAGACATCGTCTATGCGCGCTCGGTTCGCGTAGGAGGCGACAGGATGGATGAAGCGATTATCAGCTATCTGCGCCGACAACAGAATTTATTAGTGGGAGAGGCCACCGCGGAGCGGATAAAAACCACGATTGGCACAGCAAGGATGCCCGACGACGGACGCGGCGCAGCGCTGCAAATCCGGGGAAGAGATCTGCTCAACGGCATTCCAAAAGAGACCGAAGTCACCCAAGCGCAGATTGCAGAAGCGCTCACCGAACCGGTACAAGCAATCTGCGAAGCGGTCATGACGGCACTGGAATCAACGCCACCAGATCTGGCGGCTGACATTGTTGATCGTGGGGTTATGCTGACGGGTGGTGGCGCCTTATTGCACGATATGGACCTTGCCCTTCGCGAACAAACCGGCTTGGCTGTATCGGTTGCTGAAGAAAGCTTGAATTGTGTCGCGCTCGGCACTGGCAGGGCCTTGGAATACGAAGACCAACTGCGTCACGCCATCGATTATGACAGCTGATCAAACGCCCTTTTTGTAAAGGGAGCAAACATGCCCCAAGACCTAAGACAATCGGATGAGTTTACCCGACCGCTCAGGCGCATTTTGCAAGCGGTGATTATTCTATGTCTGCTGGGTGTTTTTATGGTCTGGAGGATCGATAGCCCGCGGGTCGAGCGCTTTCGCTCTCATGTCATTGACCGCGTCATGCCCAGTTTCACCTGGGCGATGGCACCGGTTATGGCGATAACGGAACTGGCGCTGAATTTTCAAAGTTATCAAAATTTGTATGAGCAAAACCAGGAACTGCGCCGCGAATTACAGCAGATGAAATCCTGGAAAGAGGCTGCCCTGCAACTCGAACAGGAAAATGCACGCCTATTAGACCTTAACAAAGTTCGGCTTGACCCAGACCTAACCCGCGTCACCGGGGTGGTGCTCGCCGATAGTGGCTCGCCGTTCCGTCAATCTGTGCTGCTGAATGTCGGCGCACGAGACGGCATTCTGGATGGCTGGGCGACGATGGACGGGTTGGGTCTTGTTGGCCGCATCTCAGGTGTTGGCGCAAAAAGCAGCCGGGTGATTTTGTTGACGGATGCCTCAAGCCGCATCCCCGCCAGCATCGAACCCTCCGGTCAATCCGTTTTAATCGTTGGAGACAATACATTGGCGCCACCAATCGATTTCATCGAAAATCCCGAACTGGTGCGTCCCGGCGACCGTATCGTCTCCTCCGGTGATGGCAAAGTCTTCCCCCCCGGGTTGTTGATTGGTCAGGTTGCAAAAGATCCCGGTGGCCGCCTAAGGGTGCGGCTTGCAGCCGATTACGAACGGTTAAAATTTTTGCGGGTGCTGCGCAGCAAAAGCCGCCGAGACGTCGATGGGCCAGGAACTTTGGTGGCGCCAAGGCACACGTCTGGCAGGCTGACAGGGGCCGCAGCGGGAGTTTTGAATGATTGACCGCCGTGCTGCTGCGCTATTGTTAAAGCAACTGCTGTATATTGGGATCGGATTGATAATCATTTTTTATCAGCTGCTACCTCTCAGAACCACTCCGCCAACCTGGGTTGGCCCAGACCTTTTGATGGCCATCACAATTGTCTATGCGATCAGACGACCCGCTTACATTCCTATAGGATCGGTCGCGCTGCTGTTTTTATTTTCCGATTTTATTCTGCACCGCCCCCCAGGCTTGATGAGCCTTTTTATGGTCATAAGCTGTGAATGGTTAAAACGCCGCTCCCAACATTTGCGCGTGGCTACTTTTGGCGTCGAATGGTTGACCATCGCTCTGGTCATAATCATGCAGGCGATGGGCAGTCATTTTCTTCTGACGCTGACAATGGCACCACCACCACCTGCCGGATTATCTGCCATGCAGACCGTGGGAACAATCTTGCTGTATCCAGTGTTAACCGGCTTGGCACACCATCTTCTGGGCATTCACAAATCGCCCACCGATGATGACAGCATCTTGAGATACCGGCTATGAGACGCCCCTTTAGAAACGGCAACAGTAGTGCGAAAACAGTTTCTCGGCGCGGGCTCATACTGGGTGGCGCACAAGCCGTTTTCATGGGCATACTTGCCTTGCGGATGCGTCACCTGCAAGTCGAGCAAGCCGATCAATTCAGACTATTGGCCGAAGAAAACCGTATCAACATCCGGCTTTTACCGCCTATTCGTGGTCAGATATTTGATCGAAATGGTACGATCATTGCGGAGAATGAACCCAGTTACCGGATCACAATGGTCCGTGAAGACGCTGGAGATGTCACAAGTGTTTTGAATAAATTAACGCGTTTAATCGAACTTGATCCTGACGCTCTAAACCGGGCAATCGCAGAAATGAACCGGTCAGCACCGTTTCTGCCAGTTACAATTGCCGATCGTGTTACTTGGGAAGACATCACCCGAGCCGCGGTAAACGCGCCAGTTCTGCCGGGGGTGACACCCGAAGTGGGCCAGTCCAGACGCTATCCCATGGGCCGTATATTCGCCCATGTCGTGGGCTATGTCGGGCCAGTCAGCAGTCGGGACCTCGAACGCATCAGGGATCCCGAGCCCATTTTACGCATTCCACGATTTCAAATCGGTAAGGTGGGGATTGAAGCTGAATTCGAAACAGCCTTGCGAGGGCGTGCCGGGTCAAAGAGAGTAGAGGTCAATTCTCTTGGCCGTATGATGCGGGAACTGGATCGAAAAGAGGGCGAAACCGGTGCCAACCTTCAACTGACGGTGAATGCCCAGTTGCAAGATTATATTCAAGCGCGACTGGGAGAACTCAGCGCATCGGCGGTGGTGATCAATTGCCAAACTGGCGATCTATTGGCCATTGCCTCCTCTCCTAGCTACGATCCTAATAAGTTTGTCCACCGCATTTCATTCGCAGATTTCTCTGCCTTGCGAGAAGATAAACGCCGACCCCTCGCGTCAAAAACTGTTCAAGATGCCTATCCTCCTGGGTCAGTATTTAAAATGCTAACGGCGCTTGCTGCACTGGATGAAGGTTTAATCACTGCGGCTGAAACAGTGCGGTGCAATGGACATCTTGAAGTCAGCGGACGTCGTTTTCACTGCTGGAAGCGAGCCGGTCACGGCAAGGTTGATCTTGAGGCCTCCCTGCGCGAGAGCTGTGACGTTTATTTTTATGAATTGGCGCTGAAGGTTGGAATCGAAAAAATCACTGATATTGCACGGCGGTTTGGCCTTGGCACCGCTCATGATATTCCAATGTCCGGGGTGGCGAGTGGGCTCACACCCGATAAAAATTGGAAACGGTTAAACCGGGGTCACGACTGGGTGATCGGCGATACGGTAAACGCTGCGATTGGGCAGGGCTATGTTTTAACATCGCCGCTGCAGCTTGCCGTCATGGCAGCACGGTTGGCAAGCGGCAAGTCGGTGGTACCACGACTTATCAAAAAGATTGATGGTATCGAGCAGCCAAATCGTCAAGACCCGCCGCTTGGACTTCAGGACGCACATATGCAACAAATACGCAAAGCCATGTACGAGGTTAGCAACAATCGTCGTGGAACAGCGTACCAGTCACGTATCATAGACGCAAAATTCCGACTTGCCGGGAAAACCGGAACCAGCCAAGTCCGTAATATTACCGAAGCCGAACGCAAACGGGGGGTGACAAAAAATAGCGACTTACCCTGGAACCGCCGGGACCATGCGCTGTTTGTCAATTTCGCCCCTTTCGACGCACCGGAAATCGCTGTTGCGGTGGTGGTTGAGCATGGCGGTGGCGGTTCTAAGATTGCAGCGCCTATTGCTCGCGATATCACGCTTCAGGCGCTTTATGACGGGGATCCCCCGCTCAGCGCTTATCCAGCCAAGGACCGATCAAAAATTAAGGCACAGCGTCAAGAATTGGAAAAATTGCGACAACCGTTTCAGAGCACTCGGAAAAGCAAAGTATGAGTTATCTTGAGTATACCGTCAAAACTGTGCCGACGGGGCTGCGCAAAATATTGTTTTTCAACTGGCCTCTGGCCATTTTGCTAACAGCCATTGCCGCTCTAGGGGTGTTGCAACTCTATTCGGTTGCGGGGGGATCTTTTACGCCATGGGCAAGCCCCCAAATCAAAAGATTCATCTTGGGGTTTCTTTTGATGGTGATGGTTGGCATGCTGCCGATCTGGTTCTGGCGCAGCGTCTCCAGCCTCGCCTATCTTTGCGCTTTGGGCTTGCTGTTGTTTGTTGAATTTTTTGGCGCCGTCGGGATGGGGGCAAAACGCTGGATTGACCTTGGGTTTATCAACTTACAACCATCTGAAGTCATGAAAATTGCGCTTATCATGGCCATCGCATCTTACTATGATTGGTTGCCACTTGAGAAAACCTCAAAGATCATTTGGGTCATCTTGCCCGCAGCCATCATCCTGCTTCCCGCCGCACTTGTGTTGAGGCAGCCAGATCTGGGCACAGCGATCCTGTTAACTTTGGGGGGTGCTGTGGTGATGTTTTTAGCCGGCGTACACTGGGCGTATTTCATCACCATGATCACAGCCGGGATCGGATTGATTTCGATTGTGTTTCAAAGCCAGGGAACATCTTGGCAAATGCTCAAAGACTATCAATTCAGGCGCATTGAGACCTTTCTAGATCCAACCAATGACCCGCTGGGAGCCGGGTATAACATCATTCAATCCAAGATCGCACTTGGCTCGGGCGGCTGGAGTGGGCGCGGCTTTATGCAAGGCACCCAGAGCCGGCTGAATTTTCTTCCAGAGAAACATACCGATTTTATTTTCACCACACTGGCTGAGGAATTTGGGTTTATCGGCGCCATTTCCCTGCTCAGCCTTTATGCATTGGTGCTGGTGTTTTGCATTCTGTCAGCTTTGAAAAATAAGGACCGATTTTCTTCACTTTTAATCTTTGGCATCGCAAGTACATTTTTCCTGTTTTTTGCAGTAAATATGTCGATGGTCATGGGCTTGGTGCCCGTGGTCGGTGTGCCACTGCCGCTAGTCAGCTATGGTGGATCAGCCATGTTGATCTTGATGATCGGATTTGGGCTGGTACAATCTGCCCATGTCCACAGACCGAGATGAGCCTATAATGATTAATATTCTGTTTGCCGCCCATTCTGACCGCTGGGATGAATACCAAGCGCCGCTGACCAAAGCCCTGAATGCAGCTGGGCTGACCTTTGATATGCGGACCAAATTTTCACCCGAACAGGTGGATTATATTGTCTATGCACCCAACAGCGCATTGCAAGATTTCACCCCCTATACAAACTGTCGTGCGGTTCTCAATCTCTGGGCCGGGGTAGAGAATATCGTGGGAAATCAAACTCTAAAGATACCACTGGCACGGATGATCGACCGTGGCATGACCCGCGGCATGGTCGAATGGGTCACGGGGCATGTGATGCGCCATCATCTTGGTATGGATTCGCATATTTTAGGTCAAGACGGCCTCTGGCGCAGCGAAATCGCACCACTGGCCCGCGAGCGACCGGTGACTATTTTGGGGATGGGAACTTTGGGACAAGCTTGTGCACAGGCTCTCATAAATTTGGAGTTCCCCGTCACTGGCTGGAGCCGAACAGCAAAAAAAATACCGGAAGCCACGGTGCTGCACGGCGAAAACCAGCTTGATAAATCCCTCGAAACTGCACAGATTGTCATCTTACTGTTGCCTCTAACCGCTGGCACGCAGGGCGTGATCAATGCCCAGCGGCTGGCGGCGTTGCCAAAAGGTGCTGTGCTGATCAACGCCGGACGTGGACCACTGATTGATGATGACGCCCTACTGGCCTGTCTGGATGCAGAGCATTTGGGGCATGCGACGCTTGATGTCTTTGATATTGAGCCCTTGCCCGCGGAGCATGTGTTCTGGCATCACCCCAAAATCACGGTGACGCCACATATTGCCTCTGGAACACGGCCAGACAGTGCGTCAAAAGTGATTGCGGAAAATATACGACGTGGCGAAGCCGGCGAGGCGCTTTTGCACCTAGTCGATCGTCACACCGGGTATTGATCAGCGCAAAAGCGGTGGTTTATCTCGGTCCATTCCCGGGGCAGAAGCAGCAATATTTTGCGCCTGCACCGGGTCTGGCAAATCAAAGCGCAATCCGCAACCAGCCAAAGACCCAACCAACGGATCGGTACTGTCAAAAAAGCCCACATCAATTGACCCGGCCTCGATACCAGAGAACGTCAATGCCTCATTCGCAGCCTGAGCCAAAGCACCCTGTGCGCCCGGGCGTGCATCGATAAAAGCCAATAGATGACCATGCCCGCCTTGTTCATAGCTGACCCCGACCAAATAGGCGGTGCGCGCAAGTCCGGTGGCTGAGGCGAGTTTACCATCAAGTGCCGTCAGCAAAACCTCTGGCAGCCCACGGGGCGCAGAAAACTCCTGTAACCGCGTCTCAAGCTGTTCTGGGGCGGCTTGCAACGTGCTTGCAAGCCAATCCACGGCATCTGCCGGTATCAAAATAGACGAGGGGGCTACGTCAAGGTTAACCCCAAGCCCGATCCCCTGCCCCGCCAGCATCGTCGCAATAGTCCGGCCTGACAGGCTCGCATAGGGGGCCACCCGGCCTGTGAACTGGACCAGCCGCTCTTCCCGGTCAAACACCAGCACAAATCGACTGTCGGATAAATCGAACACTTCAGGTGACACACTATCACCTGTCACCTCTTCTGTGACCAATAAAAACAACTCGGATGCGGCCAGTTTTTCATAAAATTGCAGCCGCAGTGTGGCGTCCTCGAGGGCGCACTCCATTGCTGCATGGGCCAGATCAATCAGCGTCTTTTCAGTCATTTAGAACCCCACACACCCGGTTGCGTAGAAAAGGCAGCAGCTGGGCCTTGACCACGGGTTTTTCATGTCTCATGGCGTATTGTGCCAGTGTGGATGACGCAAGGTAAAGATCTGCGACCCTTGCGCACGTCAGTTTGCGACCTCCTCCTCAGACCCAAACAGCGAACTCCAGATACTTTAACTACGCATCTCGCCACGAATGGGTTGCTTCAAACGTAAGTATAGAAAAATTTCACCACGTCCCTGCACCCATTATTTTTGGCGCGGGGCGCAAGCAAGAACATCCCCACCCCGCAGCGGTAAAAATTGAAACGACACGGCTATAGCACACCTATTTGACTGGAATTTTAAAAATCATCCACAGAATAATTGAATACCATGACGGAATTTCAAAATCGCGCTTTTAAGACGCTTTACGCTATAAAACAACAACCCAGCGACAACGATTACCAAGGTTAATGCAAGGCAGTGCCGTCTAACACCTGCGCCGTTTGCAACCGAATACGCGGGACAATCTGCGCTTCAAACCAAGCATTTTTTTTCAACCACCTATTATTTCTGGGGCTGGGATGTGGCAAAATGAAGATGCCTTTTCGACCTTCTGCAGACCGTCTGACCGCTTCGGTAACGCGGTGACCGCGAAAATCTGGCAAATGCCAGGCAATTGCATAGCGTCCAAGAACCAAAGTAAGCTCAACTTTTTCGAGGGCCTGCAGAACCGGTAGCCTCCATGTTGTCGCACACGTCTTTCTTGGCGGTTTGTCGCCGCCTGGCCCAGACCCGGGATAGCAAAGTCCCATTGGGAAAATCCCTATCCTTTTGTCTTCATAAAATGTGGTTCGATCTACGCCGATCCAACTGCGCAAACGATCTCCAGACGGGTCATCGAACGGCCGGTTTTTCGCATGGGCCAGCCGCCCTGGGGCCTGCCCCACAATCAGAATCTTAACACTTTCATCTAGTTGAAATACCGGCTTTGGCCCCAACTCCAAACCCTTGCAGAGCGCACAAGACCGTATCTTTGATGCTAGTGTATGAAGGGTTTCTGGCATGTTGATCCACCTATTTCTACTATTAGTAACTCATTTTATTGCTGGGATAAAAGTAATTCAGCGGATGTTCCGGCTATAAAACATGCGGAGCCCAGTTGCACAGCACAGAATGCCAGTCGGAGGCCAAGCCACCCTGGTAATGCAGCGTAACGAATGGTTACACTGTCGATATAGAAACTCTAGGGGGTTGTATTTTTTACCCCCAACATCTATAGGTAGAGAATAGAGGGTTGCTGTTTTCTGCTGACTGGGCTCGATGCCTACCAAAGCGAATTGCACTCTTCCATCACAAAAATTTACTATGTCGCCCCGATTTAAGGGGAATTGATTTTTGTAAAAGTTACCGATTCTATCGGCGCGATCACATTTTTTCCTGTGTGGTGCTGCCCGTTTGTGATGAACGACCACGAGATCAATAACTGGGGGCTGAACCACTGCGTTTCAGTGCTCTCTGCCATGACTAAAGCGTCATGTGCCCACTTCACCAAAAGGACGAACATGGAAACCGAAATTGAGACTGCCGATACTATCCCTAGTAACATCAGGCTGCAAGCATCACCCACAAATCTGTCCCCTAAATTAGAGACAGTTTCGACACTTCAACCCAACACAGTTCCAACCGCAATCGTATATTGTGAAGGTAATTTCGGAAAGGTTGATGGTAAAACAGCAAATGGTCTCATCCGGCATTCTCAGGCTTACCGAATCGTCTCAGTCATCGACAGTTCCCACGACAGACAAGATAGCGGCCAAATTTTGGATGACATCATTAACAACATTCCCATTTTCAGCAATCTCGAGGCGGCTTTGGTGCATGAGCCAACAGTCCCGGACACTTTGATTTACGGGATGGCCCCATCGACTGGAAAGCTGTCATCGCAGGACCGCGTTGTGATATTGGATGCTATTGCAATGGGAATGAATATTGTCAGCGGGCTGCATGAATACCTTAGTGAAGATCTTGAGATTGCAGCCTTTGCATCAAAGCAAGATGTGACAATCAGAGATATCCGCAAGCCTAAACAAAGCAAAGACATGCGCCTTTTTGATGGCAGCATTGCACAAGTCAACGCAGTTCGTATTGCGGTGCTTGGCACAGATTGTGCGATTGGAAAACGCACAACAGCAACAGTTCTGGCCCGCGCTTTGAACGCAAAGGGCATCAAGACGGTGCTTGTTGGCACGGGCCAAACTGGGTTGATGCAGGGGGCCAAATATGGTGTTGCCATGGATGCGGTTCCACCCCAGTTCTGTTGCGGCGAATTGGAGGGGGCCATCGTGGCCGCGTCTAAAGCTGAACACCCAGATGTCATCTTGATCGAGGGCCAAGGCGCTTTGAGCCATCCAGCTTTTTGCACCTCGGCCTTTATCCTGCGTGGCAGCCAACCAGACGCCGTTATCCTCCAGTACGCACCAAAGCGACCGCATCGTTGCGATTTCCCCCAAATGCCCATGCCCAGCCCAGAGGATGAAATTGCTTTGATAGAAGCCTTCGCTGATACAAAAGTCATTGGTGTCACAATCAATCATGAGGGGATGAACGATGGTGAGGTGGACGCAACGATCGCGCTTCAATCAAAAAGGCTGGGATTGCCCATTACGGATGCGTTGAGCCGCCCGGTGGCAGATTTGCTAAGCATGGTTGTCCTAGCCTACCCCAACTTGCAACAGGAGCCGGTCACAGCAGCATGATCACCACACCACGGATTCAGGTTGATCTAGGCAAAATACAGCACAACACACGATATCTTGTTGAGCGCCTGAAAGCGCGTGGAATCACTGTGACCGCCGTGACCAAAGCCACCTGCGGCCATCCCAAAATCGCTCAAGCCATGCTCGACGGTGGCGCCGTTGATCTTGGTGAGGCGCGCATAACTAACGTAAAAAGGCTGCGAAGGGCCGGCATCACAACCCCGATCACTTTGATCCGTACACCGATACTAAGCCAAGCAGATCGCGTCGTGCGAAGCTGCAGTACCAGCTATAATTCCGAGATAGAAGTGATCGCACGCCTTGCAGAAGCCGCGCGTAAGGCCAAATTGGTTCACCACATTATGTTAATGGTAGAGATGGGCGATATGCGTGACGGGATCATGCCAGAGAACGTTGCAGCCATTGCAAGACAAGTCGCCGCAATGCCAGGTGTAAAGCTGAGAGGTATTGGCGCAAACTTCGCATGTCTCAGTGGCATGGCACCGGACGCTGCAAAAATGAAAGATCTTTCAACCATCGCCAGTGACACCGAACGGGCACACGGATCGTTAATACGCGTAATTTCAGGTGGCAACTCTGCCAACTTGCCCTGGGCACTTGGGGCACACTCAAGCACGCGTATTAACAATCTGAGATTGGGCGAGGCGATTTTACTGGGGGTTGAACCTGTGTCAGGTGACAAAATAAGCGGGCTTTTCACCGATGCGTTTACGCTCGTCACTGAAGTCATTGAAGCAAAGGTCAAACCAGTTCCCGCCAAAGTAAAATTCACTAATCCGGCTCTGAAGGAACTACACCTCGTTCCTGACAACATTCGCGCAATCCGGTCGATCATTGCTATTGGAAAGCAAGACACCGATATATCCGGCCTCACCCTCCCCAAAGGGGTCACCTGTCTTGGTGCAACCAGCGATCACATGGTGATACAGACAATTCGTTCTCACCCTCGGGTGGGTAGCGCGCTAAGATTACAAATGAACTATAGTGCATTGATGCGTGCCATGAATGCTCCTGACATTACAAAGGTCATATTGAACGAGATCCCTTTGAGAAAGCCCAGTTCCGCACATCGGGATGGTCCCGATTTAGCGTTGGTGTGAGGGGAAATTCAGGCAAATATTCAATCATGGAGGACAGGCAACAACACCTAAAAGCGCCCCTATCACCGAGTGATCTGGTGCAGTGAGCCCAAAGATCTTTTGTCTTTGCTGGTTGGACCGATAGCGTGGGAACATGAGTATTTGGCGACCGCAACAGAACATTCTAGTGAAAGCGCGAGGTCTCGTTTGGCGAGATGGCCTTTTACTGGCGAGTGAAATCTATCTCGATGATGGCAGTATAAAAGGCGTTAGACCACTTGGTGGTAGATTGGAATTTGGCGAAACATGGCGTGATGCGCTTGTAAGAGAGTTCGACGAAGAGCTCGGCGTCGCGGTTGAGGTCATTGGCAAACCGATGGTTTTAGAGAATATCTTTATGCACCAAGGCGTCATTGGGCACGAAATTACCTTTGTCTCAGACGTCATTTTTCCAGATGTCGCCTATCGGCAAGACGGACCAATCCAATACGTTGAGGACAAAGGCGAAAAGTGCCGCGCCTTTTGGTTCGATGTGGAAGAATTGAACTGTGGGCATTTAGAGTTATACCCAAATGGGCTCAAGGCACAGCTGCCAGAAAGAACACAAACCTCTTAAATTAGTGGGTCACTTGATCCGCATAGTCGACATCGGAAAAATTCTATCCAGTCGAAATCGCTAAAGTTCCGCTTTTGGCATATTTGAAATGCGGAATAGGCGATGGGCAGATCACCCACACGCATACGCTGGCTTGAAAAGTCATATGGACCCGTTCATATCGCCCGCCAATCAATTTATTTCTATAAAGTTAGAAATGAAACCTTGACAGGCCTAATTATTTTTATATTTCTAGAAATATAAAAATGAATGAAACAGACCCGCTTGATCTTGAAATTGCCGCCTCTAGCTTTGCCGCTTTAGGGTCCGAGCAGCGTCTCACAGTGCTGCGGGTGCTGGTGCGTGCAGGGCCCGCGGGTCTAAGCATTGGCGCTTTGGGCAGGCGCAGTGGTGTTACAGGCTCAACCCTGACGCACCATATGAAAATTTTGTCTAGTGCGGGGCTGGTGTCGCAAACCCGCCAAGGCCGTTCAATCATCTGCGCCGCCGTTGCCTATGACCAGCTGCACAGCCTGGCAGATTTTCTTGTCAACGCCTGCTGCGCCGATGCCAGCGACGCCGGCGAGGTCCATGATCATGGCTAACGCCTCAACCAATCATGCACGATCCCCTTTCATGTGGCGCGATCCTGTTTGGACCGCTATCGCCGCGTGCTTTTTGCTATTGGCCCTGTTTGATTCGGATCAACTCATCCCAACCCTGCGGTTCAGTACTGGTGCCTTACTTGGCACAGCGCCGTTTATTTTATTTGCCATCACGGCAGTTGGCGTTCTCAAGGCGTCTGGGGCCGAGACCTTGATTGCCAAGGCTTTTGTGGGCAGCGAACTTCAGATGATTGTCTTTGCCGCTCTGCTGGGGGGGCTATCGCCGTTCTGCTCTTGCGAAGTGATCCCCTTCATCGCAGCCTTGTTGGTACTGGGTATCCCACTCAGCGCCGTAATGGCATTCTGGCTCGCATCGCCCTTGATGGATCCGGCTATGTTTTTGATCACCTCGGGCACACTGGGGTGGGATTTTGCAATCGCCAAAGCCATGGCAGCCATTGGAATCGGTACTTTCGGCGGCCTGACAACAATGGCGTTTTCAGGGTCTTTGCTGCTACAAAATCCTCTGCGGGAGGCACCAACCAAATCTGGGTGCTGTGGCGGGCAAACACCTTTTCAGGGACAGCCGCTCTGGTCATTCTGGCGTGTCGCAGAGCGTCGCGACACGTTTATCGACACAGTCACCAGCAATGGTGTGTTCTTGTTTAAATGGCTGTCATTGGCCTATGTGCTTGAGGCGCTGATGTTGCACTATATACCCGCGAGCTGGATTGCCGGGGCATTGGGTGGCAACGGTCTGGGCACGATTGCACTTGCAGCGCTTGTCGGTGTGCCAGCTTATTTGAACGGCTATGCCGCGGTGCCTTTGGTGGATGCGATGCTCACACAAGGCATGAGCCCAGGTGCGGCGATGAGTTTCATTATTGCAGGCGGTGTCACTTGCATTCCCGCCGCCGTGGCGGTCTGGGCACTGGTCAAACCCAAAATTTTCATCGCCTATCTGGTCTATGCCGCCATTGGTGCGGTTTGCGCAGGCGTAAGTTGGCAAGCCATGAGCCTGTGGCTTGCCTAGTGGTCGGATTTTTCCATCACAGCTGTGACTATATTGGTCTGGCATCCACGCCCAAACCGCATGCTAAAAAGATAACAGGATCAGACGATAAAATTTACCACCAGCGTCACCCCCAACAGGACCGCCACCCAAAGCACCATCGACCCTGGGCGCATCGGCCGGGCCAAACCGGTCTCGGAGCCGTGCAGACGGTACAAAAGGGTTATCATACGGGCCAAACGGCTCTCGATAGAGTCCTCAAGCGATGACCAAATCTGTCCAACTGTCCCAGACAGCTGCGCAATTACCCGCGGCAGAAACCGGCGATAAACCCAATCAGTATCAAGATTGATCGCCCTGATCTCGGGTGGGTGTATACCTGTGCGCATTAATACTGCGAAAGCCAATAACGCAAAACATAACAGCTGTAATTGCCCAACCACATGGCTGGTGGTGTAGGGATGGAACTCGACCTCATAGGGCAGCAACGCATATAAAGGTTCAGGATAGACGCCAATCGCAACACAGAAAAAAGCAGTAATCCCCATCGCCAACTGCATATGGATAGGTGCCTCTTTTGGGCGCAATCCACTGTCGTGAGCAAAAAATGTGAAATACGGAATCTTAATGCCCGAATGCGACAGCACACCTGCCGAAGCAAACACCAGCACCGCCCAAATGACGGGATAATGCTCGACTGCAGTGGCATCCAAAATCAGCGATTTGGTGACAAATCCCGAAAACAGCGGAAAGGCCGAAATCGACGCCGCGCCCACCAGACAGAACATCGCCGTGCGCGGCATGGTCCGGTACAGCCCCCCAAGCTCTGAGGCTTTCGATGTGCCGGTGCGAAACAGCACCGCGCCAACACTCATGAACAACAGCGCCTTATAAAGAATATGCGCGAACGCATGCGATGCGGTGCCATTCAACGCCAGTTCCGTACCAACGCCAATGCCAACCACCATAAAGCCCAACTGGTTGTTCAAGCTATAGGCCAATACGCGACGCAGATCGTTTTCGATCTCGGCAAAGAAAATCGGAAATAAGGTCATCACCGCACCGATATAAATCAAAATCTCGGTGCCGGCAAAGCCACGCGCCAAGGCATAAACAGCCAGCTTTGTAGTAAACGCCGATAAGATCACCGTTCCAGTCACAGTGGCCGCAGGATAGCTGTCCTGCAGCCAATTGTGCAAAAGCGGAAAGGCGCATTTCATCCCAAACGACAAGAAAATCAGCCAGGTCCCCAGTGATCCAAGCGTCATCGTCTGGAACGCGATTGATCCAGTTTCACGGAACAGCAGTGCCGTTCCCGCCAATAAAATCACACCCGAAGTTATCTGGATGATAAGATAACGAAGACCGGTGTGATAGGCCGCTTCGGTGCGCCGCGCCCAAATCAGAAAAACCGAAGCAATCGCCGTGCCTTCCCAATAGAAAAACAATGTCACCAGATCCCCGGCAAACACCGCCCCAATTGCGGAGCCTGCATAGAATAGGGCCGCCAATTGCTGGACAGTATCACGCACATGCCATGCATACAGATTACCCAAAAATGCTGCGAGACAAAAGATAAGCCCGAACACACGAGACAGTTTATCCACCCGCATCATATCCAGCGTCATGCCCAGAAACTGCACTTGGGCAAACGTGCCCTCTGGCAAGGTCCAAATCTGCCAACCCGCAATCAGCGGTACCAACAGCAGCAACATCGCCCGCAGCATCCCCTGCGGCAAAGCCAAAAACACCGGTGCCGCTGCCAGAAACAAAAAGGCGGTGGGCATCATATCAAGCGCCATCATGATCGACCTTCTCAAGCTGCGCTGCGGGATAATCTTCGCTGTCTACTGCCGCCTTGCCGTAGTAATCTTCGGGTCGCTTGATGAAAATGCGCAGCGTTTTTGCCACCAAGATCAGCAACGTGAACATGACAAAGCCATAAATACCATAAAAGCCCGGCACGTTTTCGACCGCGAAATGCCCGTGTTTGTGATAGGTGAAATCCGCCAGAAACAAGCCTCCACAAAGTACCACAAGCGCCCAGAAAATCCGGTTGGCACTGCCTGGCCTGTCAACCCAGCCTAAAATACGGCCTAAAACCGGATGGGTGTCGGTGTTTTCGCTCGGGGATTGTGCCATCAGCCTCTCCTCAGTTCAATGTGACAATCGGCATCAAAAACGCCTGAATATGTCCGGCATAAAAAAACAGCACTACACAACCAAACGCTGTGATTGCCGGCGGCAACCAGACTAAGGTCGGGCTCTCCGCGATTTGTACCGTCTCTGGCGCATCCGGGGCGCGCAGGAAAAATCCCTTGCCAACCAGCGGCATCAGATAGGCCACATTCAACAAAGAACTGACCAGCAACACGCCAATCATGATCCACTGCCCGGTATCCGCTGCCCCCACAATCAACAGCCATTTACTCCAGGAACCACCCAGCGGCGGCAGGCCAATAATCGACAGGGCCCCAATCAAAAATGCGCCAAATGTAATCGGCATCACCCGCCCCAGACCGGTCATCTGACTGATGTTCGTTTTGTGCGTGGCGACATATATTGACCCCGCACACATGAACAAAGTGATCTTGCCCATCGCGTGCATGACAACATGCAAACTGCCACCCAGCACCCCCATAGAACTGGCCAAAGCCACACCGAGCGTAATGTAGGATAATTGGCTGATGGTCGAATACGCCAACCGCGCCTTGAGATTATCTTTTGTCAACGCCACCACAGAAGAGGCTATAATGGAAAAGGCCGCCAGCCACATCAACCAAACCGAAGCACCTGTCGCCGCCAGAAAATCGATACCAAAAATATAGATACCGACTTTGAGCATGGTAAATACGCCGGCTTTGACCACCGCCACCGCATGCAGCAGCGCGCTGACCGGCGTCGGAGCCACCATCGCCGCCGGCAGCCAGCGGTGGAACGGCATCAATGCTGCCTTGCCAATACCAAACGCATAAAGCGCCAGCAAAACCGCAACCATAGGCCCGGCAATATGACCCTCAAGAATTCCGCCTTTGGTGAAATCAAGCGTTCCCGCCACCGCATAAGTCCATACAATTGCCACAAGTTGCAGCCCGATCGAAGTGCCGATCAGAATGCCCAGATACGTCCGCGCGCCATTAACCGCGGCGCTTGTGCCCTTATGAGCCACCAGCGGATAGGTCGACAGGGTAAGCGCCTCATAAAACAAGAACAGAGTGAACATATTATCGGCAAAGGCGATGCCCATAACAGAGAAAATCGCAAAGCAAAAACAGGCAAAAAATCGGGCGTGATCACGCTCTTTATTGCCGCGCATATATCCCACGCCATAGACATGCGTGGTAATCCACAGCCCCGAGGCCAAAAGCGCGAACATCAGCCCGAGCGGCTCAACCGAAAAGGCCAGATTAAGCCCACCCAACACCTCGAACAACACAAAAGCCTCAGTGGTGCCATTGCCTTCGTTATACAAGATCGTCAGCACCGCACCAAAGGTCGCAAGTGCCGCCACAAACGTCAGCCCATCCCGCAGGTCCGGGCGATTGCGCAACACCAGATTGATCACAACGGCAAGCGCAGGGATCAACATGGTCAACATAAGTGCGGTCGAGGTTTCCATAATCATAACGCCTTAATGCACGGCCACAGAACCCGACAACAGGCCCTGCGCCGCAGATCGCGACGCGCTCAGCGTGATATCGGTATCAAAGCCAAAATAAACACAGGCGCCCGCCATGATCCAAAGCGGAACAAGCATGCCCAGTGGGACCTCTTGCGTGGTTGCACCCTCTGCCGGTTGGCCCAAATACAACGCCTCAATCAGACGCCAGACATAAATCACCGCCAGCAACGACGAGGCCACCACCAATAGCGCCACAAACCACCAACCCCGATCTAGGGCAGCCTCGATCAGCAACCACTTGCTGATAAACCCAGCCGTGCCCGGAATGCCCACCAAAGACAGTGCTGCGACCACAACCGCAGCACTGGTCCAGGGCATGGTTTTACCAGCACCGCTGAGTTGGCTGTAAAACCCGCCACCCGCCTGCATCACATAACAACCCACCCCCATAAACAGCGCCGCTTTGGTGATGCCGTGATTAAAAAGATGCACGATCGTCGCCATCAAGCCAGTTTCAGACAAAAATGTTATGCCCAACAGCATATAACCAATCTGCGCCACACTGGAATAGGCCAGCATGCGCTTGAGATCACGTTGAAAGATCGCGCTGAGTGAGGCGGCAAACATTGCCATGATCGCAAATGGCAGAATGATCACCTCAAGCGTTATGCCACCGTCGACAAACGCCGGTTGAAAGACGGTAAACATGAACCGCAACAGGACATATATCGCCATTTTGGTCGCCGTAGCAGCCAAAAAGGCCGTAACCACTGAAGGCGCAAAAGTGTAGGCGTTGGGCAGCCAAAAATGCAGCGGATAAATTGCAGCCTTCAGTCCGATACCGACAACTATAAAGGCAAAGGCCGCCTGCACCGTACGATTGTTGCCCTGACCTTCCAGCCGCACCGCAAGATCGGCCATATTCAGCGTACCAGTTGTCATGTAAAGAAAACCGATCCCGATGACGAAAAAAGTCGCTCCAATTGTGCCCATAATCAAATAATTATACGCCGAACTCAACGCTCGCTTATCGCGCGACGCGCCTTGTGCGATAAGCACATAGGTCGACAGCGAGGATATTTCCAAAAATACAAAGACGTTAAAGGCATCCCCCGTAATCACCACC
This sequence comes from Rhodobacteraceae bacterium UBA1957, assembly GCA_002336405.1. GTDB lineage: Bacteria > Pseudomonadota > Alphaproteobacteria > Rhodobacterales > Rhodobacteraceae > CPC320. Next base: position 4,262 of record DDEJ01000118.1, on the reverse strand, counting down.
CCAAGCAGACCGGTGAGGCACAGCGTGAACAAGGCATAAAAAAGCGTATGCTTGCGCGGCGGCAATTCGACCGACAGGCTGGCGCGGGCAAAGGGCAGCACCACGCTGCTGATCCCAGAGATCAACAACAAGACAAAGGCATTGGTGGCATCGACACGGTATTCGATCCCAAGCGGCGGCGCCCATCCCCCTATATGATATGAGATCACGTCGCCGTTGATCACTTGGCCCAACAGCAGTGAGGCAATTACGAAAGACGCGACACTGCTGGCAAAAGCAATTGGCCAAGCCAAGGCGCGGCTGCCAATGAAAACGATCAGCGGTGCGGCGACAAACGGCACCAAGACCTGCAGGATCGGCAGCTGTTCAGTCAGCGTCATAGACGCATGGTTTAGCGCATCGCCTGCCATCAAGCCTGCCCCGCCGACTGTGCGTCATGACGCGCGATTTCGGCAAGCGCCATTTCCTGTTCAATCTCTTCGATCTGGTCTTCTTCGATGGTGTCAAATTCCTCACGAATACGCACAATCAACGCTAATCCAAGTGAAGTCGTGGCAATCCCAACCACAATAGCTGTCAGGATCAGCACATGCGGCAGCGGGTTTGAATATACCACTTCGGGATCAATTTTCATATCTAACGGAAAAATAGGCGCGGTACCGCCGCTAATTTTACCCACCGAGATATACAACATAAACACAGACGCCTGAAAGATGTTCAAACCAACAATTTTTTTCACCAAATTGCCTTTGGCAATCACAATGTAAAGCCCGGTCATCATCAGCACGATAAACAGCCAATAGTTCAGGTGGCCCAAGATAAACTCTGCAGTCATCAGATCCATGCTCACCATTCCTCATCATTGATGATCGGAGTGCGGGCAGCAAAGGCGTAATAGATCGCCACCATGACGCCGGTGACTGTAATCCCGACGCCTGCCTCAACAATCAAAATGCCCAAATGTTGGCCATGTTCGGGATGGTGCGGGCTCAGAGCGGTATAGTCGAGATAGGCATATCCCCCCAACAGGCTGTAAATACCAGTACCAGCATAGAGTAACACGCCCAGCGCCAGCAGCTTATGGACAAGCCAAGGCGGAAACACCAACTGCAGTTTTTCAAGGCTGAAAATCAACCCGTATATAATAAAACCTGAAGCCATGATGACCCCAGCCTGGAATCCCCCCCCAGGCGAGTAATCCCCATGAAACTGAACATAGAGGGCAAATAAGAAAATCGTGCCAACCAACATCTTGGTTATAACACGTAAAATCAAATGATGGCGCATCAGACCTGTTCCTTGCGGTCATGGTCCGGCTCGGGCAGGTCCTCATCACGACGGCGACGCCGCAAGCCACTTATCAATAACATAACGCCAATCCCAGCAGCAAAGACAACAGCCGTTTCGCCCAGCGTATCAAAGCCGCGATAACTGGCCAAAATCGCTGTCACTGCATTGGGCACACCAACTTCATGTGGCATACGCGCCAGATAATCAGGTCCGACATGGGTTTGCGCCGGCGCGTCGGGCGAGCCAAAGTTAGGCATATCAAGCGTGCCATAAACCAATGCCGCACCTGTCACGCATACCACGATGAACGGCACAAAAGACGAGCGCGGAGAAGGTGTCTCAAACCGCGAGGTTAGCGACAGCGTACCCAGCATCAGAACCGTCGAAATGCCCGCGCCAACAGCCGCCTCGGTAAAGGCAACATCGACCGCATCAAGCGTTACAAAAAGCAAAGCTGACAAAAAGCTGAATACCCCCGACAACATCACTGTCGCAAACAGGCTGCGGGTGCGGATCACAGCAAATGCTGTAGCCGCAAGCATTGTGAAGAGCGTAATATTTATCAGATTTTCGATGAGAGCCTGCCCGTTCGTTGAATGTTATGACGCCCTATGACGATTGAGTTTCCGGCTCGGCACCAGTGAGACCCGGGGCTTCTTTGGGCCGCAAGCCAGACACGAGGGCCGCGTTCGCAACCGCATGGGTTGAAGTCGGGCCAGTAATGAACAAAAATATACCGATAAGCAGTAATTTAACCGTTATAAGGGTCAGCCCCGCCTGCAAAGCCATCCCGAGAAGCAGCAAAATCACCCCCGCCGAATCGCTGATGGAAGCAGCATGCAAACGTGCCCAGAAATCTGGAAACCGATAGATGCCAACCGCTCCAACAACGACAAAAAAAGATCCTGACAGGATCAAAACCCAGCTTAGAATTTCGATAAAAAGTGCTGACATACTCATCCGTCCGATCCTTTTTCAGCTGGCAGCCACGTCGCATCACCAATAGCCCGATACCGAAAAAACTTTAGGATTGCGACCGTACCTATGAAATTGATCAGCGCGTATAAAAGAGCAATGTCCAGAAAATCTGGTCTGCCCGTCAAAAAACCCAGCACACCGATAAACAAAACTGTATGGGTCCCGAAGGAATTCACCGCTAAAACCCGATCATAAAGCGTCGGACCAAGATAAAGCCGGATCAGCACCAAAACCATCGCAACAAACAGAGCAAGAGCAGCTACGGCAAACATCGTCATGATGCCTCACTTTCAATGGCGCTGACCCGGCGATCCATCTCCGCAAGTTCGACATCGTCACGCGGGTCATAAGACAGGGCGTGCACTAAAAAATGGTCTTGCTCCGTCTCGACCGAGATTGTTCCTGGGGTTAGTGTGATCGAGTTTGAGAAAACAACCTGCGCCAAATCACTGCGCTGGGTATAGGGTACAACAAACATATGCTGACGAGTTGGCAACGCTGGGGACAGAATGACTTTTGTAACCGTCCAATTGCACTTTGCTATTTCCACCAAAAGCCAAGCGAAATAGCCCACCGCCTTTAACGGGTCGATAGACGCATCAAGACGATCGCCATCGACACGGTCCATCCGCCTAACGATGATCAGCACCAGAACCACCGACGCCGCACCAAAGCCGATAACCATTGGCTTATACACCCCTGACATCAACAACCAGAGCCCCATCAAAACTACTGCGCCACCAAGGTACCTCACCACACCACCTCATTTGGATCACACATACGCAACACCGGGTGCAAATCCTTTGCAATTTCTCCTCTTTCATAGATAATTTCCGAACACCTGTACATACGGCAATCGGCTTGAATGCAAAAATTACATTTCATATAAAACCACGGCTCAACAAATAACCCGCAAAGGGAACGCTGCAGACCACACAATCCAACACCATAAAGGCCACTGCTTTTGATCCCACACTCAAGTCATGCCGTCAAACCGCGTCTGCCCAAATCAAACAAAAGACCGAATTAAGCCATTAGCCTAGATATATTGACCTAATTAGACCCGCACAGATACAGTATTATTGCGCCCTCAGAATAAAGATTATGCGGTTATTTTTTTCTGTGCCTATTTTTAACAGGCTTTTGATGAGCTTAAAAAATCAAGACAATACAAATCGGAAAAGCCCTGCTTTAAATAAACATATTCACAATATTCACGTTTGTGTTTTTATGCGCACACGCCTTTGCGGGCTTTGGCACCGGCATTTCATTGCACCTGACACTGGTATTTGCGCGCCTTTTCCCTTGGCAATCGTAGTTGCCTATCGTGCCAGCGACAAGTCTCACCTATCGAGCCTGCGATCCGCCAAAACCTGACGAAATATGCTGCTATTATGCCCTTTCAGTCGTTGCAATGGCTGTAATCAACGCAATGGAAGAAATGTATTTGTTTGACTGGCTGCGTGATAAAAGAACCAGCTAAAATCTCTGGTTGAGATTGCAGTTCTGGCTGACAGGTATCCTGTATTACTGCATCGCGCCAATCGCCGATAATTTGACCACTGCAATGCGAATGTGCTTTGCGGTTATGGTGGTCGGGGTGAACAAGCCGGTTTTTATCGCGACGGCGTGTAAAAATATCGTTTTGGTCGCCATTGCAGGTGGTGCCTTCAGTTCCTTCGGCGGCGTTGCAACACAGATGGTTTGGCAAAAAAGAAAATTAGGGTCCTTCGAATTCTTCCATTTTTTTACGATCTGTGGTCACTTTTATTAGCCCAGCGATTATTATAAGTTTCACCCTACAAAACGACGGCCCAAGGAGAACCGAGGATACAACGGCTCTAAAATACGGCGCCAGAATGATTGTCCTGTTGACCCTATTGACCATCACTTCGAATATTATTTTACACAGCTTCTTCTACATCTCCCTATGGCGGGGATACAGTTTGGGCTCTGCCATCTGGATCACTCTAACTATTATCTGTCTCACAAAA
>DDEJ01000043.1 GCA_002336405.1 Rhodobacteraceae bacterium UBA1957 | reverse complement strand
GCGTGCGGCTGCGAGCCGAGCGACCAAATCATGTTTCGCCGTAAGATCAAGTATATAAATAAAAACAGTCGCTAAGCACTTATAACTGCACAAAAATAGTGGTTTTAAGGTATTTATTTTGCAAATGATAAGTTTCCGTTTTGACAACCATTAGAAATCGCGCTCCGCACTGACAACAGGTCGGGGTTCATTGCCAAGAAAGTCCGTGACTGGATCACCGCTGTGGGGCCAAGACGGCCTCGATTGAACCTGAATCAACTTGGGAGAACGGATACTGCGAAAGCCTTAATGCGCGTTTTCGAAATGAGTTGTTAAACGGTGAAACCTTTTATTCGCTCAGAGAAGCACAAATCCTCATCAAGCGGTGGCGACATCACTACAATACCGTCAGACCTCACAGCGCAATTGGATACCGTCCACCTGCGCCAGAGAGCATCACGACTGTGAACCAAAATCCAACTATGCATTAACATTTATCATGGATCACTTGATAGGGCGTTCCAACGGGGGTTTCGACGAAGTCTGACAGCTTGGTGGCCTATAATCTTCATCCTTGTCTAAACACGGGTGCTCTCTTGTGCAGGAACGCGTTGATACCGACCTGGGCATCATCTCCACCGAGGGCCTTGGCCATAGCGTCTCGTTCGTTAATGAGTTGGTCTTCAAAAGTGGCGCTTTCCGCCTGATTAAGCAGGGTCTTGATGTCGGCAATCGCCGTTTCCGGCCCCTTGGCCAACTGTCCCGCTAGGGTGCAGGCGGCATCTACGGCCACACCGTCATCCACGACTTGCGTGACGGCCCCTAACGCGAGCATGCGTCCGGCGCTCAACGGTTCTGCCAACATCGCCATCCGCGCAACCGTGGCCCGCGGCAAGGCCTGCATAAGGGCATAGGTGGCGCCACCATCAGGTACCAGCCCAGCTTTGACATAAGCCAGCGTAAACTTGGCACCGTCGGCCGCCACAATCATGTCGCAGGCCATAGCCAGAGACAGCCCTGCTCCCGCGGCACCACCTTCCACAGCCGCAATGACCGGTTTTGGGCAACTTCTTACCGCACGAATGATCGCACTAAGTTTTTCAACCTGTGTTTGCCGATCTTCAAACGACGTGGCCCGACGCTCCTTGAGCATGTTCAAGTTTCCGCCAGAACAGAAAAAATTCCCTTCGCCCGCCAAAATAACCGCAGCCACACTCGACGTTGCCTTGGCCAGATCCAGCCCCTCCAACAGCCCGTGATAATAGTCAGGCGACAGCGCATTGCGCATGGTCGGGTTACAGTTCCAGATGATCAGGGCGTTGTCCCGGACCTCGGTGCGATGGAGCACACTCATGGCTTGCCTTTCTGTAATGGGTTTGGGCCCGCTTGGATACGCCCGCAGAGGCTGTAATGGCCTGACCAGTTTCGTCAATCAGGTCACATGGGACAAACTTTGTGCCCCGCCCACCACCGGTGATCCGGCCTTTGGCCCGCATTGTCCCCTTATTTCTCGCAACCATGTAGCTAACATTCAGCGACAGGGTCAAGAATGGGACCACCTCAGTAGGATCAGCTGTCAACGACGCGGTGATACCACTGGCAATGTCCAAGAGCGCAGCGCGTACCCTGCCACGCAAAACACTCTGGAGGTTCAGGTGCAGATCACTGATCTCAATCCTACTATGCGCCTCAGCAGCCTCAGTGTTGACTTCGATGTGATAACCAAGGGTTTCGAACAGCGGCGATAAAGGCAGATGTGGGCGTACAAGCGGCATGGCTCAGCGCACCCTTAGCGCAATGAAACGTTCCAGATGGTAATCCACATCACCGAACATGTGGTCAATCATCGTCAGACGGCGCGAAAAATGTGATAGCGCATATTCATGGGTCATACCGATACCACCATGCATCTGAGTGCATTCTTCGGCTACCATCGCACCGACGCGACCAATTAGGTTTTTGGTGGCACTGACATGACGCTCGCGGATGGCCCGAGGCTGGTCCAGATTGCCAGCCAAGTTTATCACAGCCGAACGCGCCTGCTCTATCTCGATCAACATATCGGCCATGCGATGTTGCAGCGCTTGAAACTTGCCGATCGGAATACCGAACTGCTTGCGGTCCTTGAGATATTCTATGGTCAACGCCTTGGCCGCTTCCATCGCACCAAGAGCCTCGGCGCAGAGCGCCGTCAGACAGCGCGCCACAGCGGTTTCCAGCGAAGAAAAAGCAGCACCAGCGGCACCAAGCCGGGCTGAAACGCTAACGCGGACAGACTCAAGCGTCACCGTTGCGCCTGAAGTGCCGTCGACGTTCACATGATTCACGACGGTTACACCCTCGCCCCCCGCGAAAACCAAAAACAGCGAAATACCCTCTTCGTCGCGGACCTCACCGCTTTCACGCGCCGACACAACCAGCGTCTGGGCCTGCGCGCCGTTCAAAACATGCGTCTTACGCCCAGTGAGAATAATCTCAGCGCCGTCCAGCACAGCAGAACTTTCCACGTGGCTCAGGTCATAGCGGCTTCCGGGCTCTCCGTGCGCCAAAGCCGCGACGTGCGTGCCCGCAATAATTTCATCGACCACATTTGTACGGCCAGCTTCGGCAATCAAACCGCCCGCCAGAACCGCAGGCAGAAATGGTTCTATCACGCCGGCGCGGCCAAGTTCTTCAAACACGACGCTCAGATCGAAGCCTGCCCCTCCAAAGCCGCCATGATCTGCGTCAAACAATGCGCCCAAAACACCCAATCCAGCCAAGCCAGAAAATATCTCTTGGTCATAAGCCTCGCCACTGGCAATCAATTTCTGGCGGCTTTTATGGCTGTATCTGTCGCCCAGAAAACGCCCCAGAGTATCGCGGAGCATATTTTGTTCTTCGGTCAAATTGAAATCCATCGCCTATATTCTTTCTCAAAACCCCAGAATGTTTTTGGTGATGATCGTGCGCTGCACCTCGTTGGAACCGCCAAAAATCGAAAGTTTGCGCATATTGAAATAATTGGGGGCGGCGGCGGCGGCGTGGTCGGGGCCCATCGCCTCGGCATTGTCACCGCCCTGCAGACAATCAAGTTGGAATGGCATCGCGTCCGGCCCCATCGCACGACGCAGAAGGGACGTTAATTCCTGCCTGATAACCGTACCCTTGACTTTGAGCATTGAGCTTTCAGGCCCGGGTGCCTGACCTTGCGCTGCCGCCGACACCATCCGCAGGTTGGTCGTGGCCATGGCCATCAGGTCGATCTCAACCTGTGCCACCCGTGCCGCGAAAAGCAAATTTTGTGAGAGCGGTTTGCCACCAGAGTGCACTTGGTCAGCCACGTGCTTAAGTGTTTCCAAAGCGGCATTTGAAAAGCCAGTACCCGCTATGTTAGTGCGTTCATGTGTGAGCAGATATTTAGCATAAGTCCAACCCTTGTCTACCTCGCCTACGAGGTTTTCCACTGGCACCCGGACGTTGTCGAAGAAGACTTCGTTCACTTCAGCTTGACCGTCAAGCAGCACGATGGGCCGCACGGTGACACCCGGCGCGTTCATGTCCATCAGCAGAAAGGAAATGCCCTCTTGTTTTTTAACATCCAGATTGGTGCGCACGAGGCAGAAAATCCAGTTGGCATACTGCCCCAGCGTGGTCCAGGTTTTCTGACCGTTTACCACATAGTCGTCACCTTCGCGCACGGCGCGGGTTTTAAGTGCAGCAAGGTCAGACCCTGCACCAGGTTCGGAATATCCCTGGCACCACCAGTCCTGCCCAGTCAGAATACGGGGCAGGAATTTCTGGCGCTGTAGTTCGCTCCCGAAAGCCATCAGTACCGGTGCCAGCATATTAAGCCCGAACGGCAAGGTGCGCGGCGCGTGAGCAAGACAGGCTTCCTCTTCGTAGATATGACGCTGCGCCGCGTTCCAATCGCAGCCACCGTATTGACGGGGCCAATTTGGCGCCAACCAACCACGTTCGTTCAGCAAGCTGTGCCATAGCTCTATATCAAACTTGCCAAGCCGTTTGCCCAGCCGCACCCTTTCGCTCAGATCGTACGGCAAAGTATGGTTTAACCACCCCCGCACCTCAACACGAAAGGCCTGCTCATCTGCGGTGAAATTCAAATCCAACTGACAGGTCTCCTCAGAAGATTTCGAACAATCCAGCAGCACCCATGCCACCACCAATGCACATGGTGACCACACCCCACTTGGCACCACGGCGTTTGCCTTCAATCATCAGATGTCCAGTCATTCGCGCGCCCGTCATCCCGAAGGGATGCCCGATTGAGATGGAACCACCATTGACGTTGCAAATCTCAGGGTCGATCTCGATGCGGTCTCGGCAATAAAGCGCCTGAGACGCAAAGGCTTCGTTTAGTTCCCACAGGTCTATATCTACTACCTTCAACCCATGTCGTTCCAGCAGGCGGGGTACGGCAAAAACCGGGCCTATGCCCATTTCGTCCGGCTCACAGCCCGCCACGACAAATCCTTTGAATGCGCCAAGCGGCTCCAGCCCTTCACGCGCAGCCAAATCGCTGTCCATTAACACCAGCGCCGCCGCGCCATCGCTGAGTTGCGAAGCATTGCCCGCGGTCACGGAATGACCCGCGCCTTGTACTGGTGCCAGCTCTGCCAACCCTTCGAGCGTTGTGTTGGGACGGTTGCAATCATCCATGGCCAAGGTCACCTCTTTGCGGGTCACTTCTCCGGTTTGCCTATCCTTGAAGGCCTGTGTCACAGTAATCGGCGCAATCTCGTCATCCAGCTTGCCCGCCGCCTGAGCAGTTGCAGTACGTTGTTGGCTTGCCAAAGCCAATTCGTCCTGAGCTTCACGGCTGATACCATAGCGTTCGGCCACGATATCTGCCGTCTGGATCATTGGCAGATACAACTCGGGCTTGTTGTCGATGATCCAGCTCTCATGTGACTGGGACGGGCGCGAGGGTGGCATCTGGCTGATACTTTCCACTCCGGCTCCAATAGCGGCGGGGGCACCCTCCATCACAATGGCGTGCGCAGCCATAGCCACAGCTTGCAGACCAGACGAGCAGAACCGGTTCACAGTGGCCGCCGAAACGCTGACCGGCAACCCGGCACGGATCACCGACTGGCGCGCGATATTTGACCCTGTCCACCCCTCGGGATAGCCGCAGCCGACAAAGGCATCTTCAATCCAACTCGCATCAATGCCCGCACGTTTAACCGCCTGCTCGATCACATGTCCACCCATCGTGGCACCGTGAGTTTCGTTAAAGACGCCACGATAAGACTTGGTTAGTCCTGTCCGCGCAGTTGAGACGATAACCGCCTGTTTCATCATATTTCTCCTTACACGTTTGGGCTAGAAACAGTCCGGCCTTTTATAACCAAACGCTCGAGTAACGGTGCCGGTCGCCAAAAATTAGGGTCTTTTCTTTGAAAGTGACGAATAGCACCCAATATCGTGTCCAAGCCCAATGTGTCAGCATATTGCATCGGGCCCCCGCGCCAACGCGGAAAACCATAGCCTTTCAGCAGCGGTATATCGATATCAAGCGGACGCAGCCCGATACCTTCTTCGACAATGCGCGACGCTTCGTTGATCATTGCAGCCATATACCTTTCAACAATCTCTTCCGCGCCAATGTCATAGGCTATAGTTTCCTTTTCGATGCGCTCAGCAGCGATGATATTGTCTGCTTCCGGGTCAAATCGCCCACTTCTGGCCATTTCATCATAGATGTGGAAACCACGCCCAGTCTTGCGTTCAAACCAACCCATCTGGCACAAACGGTCAGCGCATTCAGGATAGGTTTCGTGCGAACTATGTATGTGCGCCAACCCCTTGTGGTTGGCCCAGCCAATGTCCAACTCAGCCAGATCGCTTACAGCAAATCTCCCCATCGCCAGCCCAAGCTCAATCAATGTTTTGTTGACCTTATAGGGGCTCGCATCTGCTAGGACCATACTGTAAACTGAATTTCCGTAATGCGACAGGATGCGGTTGCCGACAAACCCATCACAAACCCCGGCCCGAACGGTGATTTTCTTAAGATTTTTGGCCAGTGCAAACGCGGCCGCCATGACATCTGGCGCCTCAGCATCGCCAGCAACCACTTCCACTAAGCGCATCACATAGGCTGGGGAAAAGAAATGTAGCCACACCTCATCCCGAGGGCGCCTGGTGATCACAGCAATTATATTGAAGTCCAGATAGGAAGTGTCAGTTTCGAGGATCGCGCCCCGCCGACGGACCGCATCCAATTTTTTCAACACATCCATTTTAACCTCTATACTTTCGAAAACTGCTTCGATCACCCGGTCGACCCTGGCGAAAGTGGCATAGTCAGTCGCAGTGCAGAACTTATGCGCAAAAATGCACGCGCGGGCGCCAGACAGCAGCTTGTCCCGCTTGACCGCCTGTCCCAAAATACGGCTGATGCGCTCAAATGCCACTTCGACGGTTTGTGGATCACGCGCAAGCAAAGTCACATCCAGCCCGTTCAACAACGCGCTTACCGCAATCCCCACCCCCATTGCGCCACCACCAACGACACCAATGGTTTCAATACAAAGCGGTTCAATTCCATCGATTTCAGGTAATTTGGCCACCCTGCGTTCGGCAAAGAAAGCATGCGTGAGCGCCACCCGCTGATCCGTTTTCATCAAGCCTAGAAACAGGTCACATTCACGCTTCAGGTCTTGGTCGAAAGGGAGCACGCCGCAGCATCCAGCGCATCAAGGCAAGCCAAAGGCGCAATCGCTCCGCGTGCCGGTTTACTCACCTTTGCGCGCAGGTCTGCCGCTTGTTCCGCATCCGTCAGTTGGCAGGGTAAGTCTTTTGTAAGACGGGTACCGCGCCCCTGTGCGATCACCTCGCACGCAAACACATGAAAAATCAGCTCACCTGCTGGCGTGGTGGTGTCGATGTCCTCGGCCAACGACCTAAACCCCGCGCCGCGCTCTTTGATCGCTTCCACAATGTCGAGAAGATCACGAAGAGAGCGGGCAAGGCGGTCATACTTGGTAACGACCACCACATCACCTTCTCGGAGCTGGTCAAGCATCCGTTGAAGCTCTGGCCGTTTGGCCGTTGCACCACTGATTGTTTCCAAAAATATACGCCCTGCGCCCACACACTCAAGAGCGTCTATTTGAGCATCAAGTTTCTGGTCTATGATGCCAAAAACCTTCCAAAACTCAAACAATTTTGTCATAGGTTTTTGGAAACAGTAAGCCGTTGATATCTAGGGTTGAGAAAGAACGTGACAAAAACGACCGTTATTGTTCGCATAGACAGAGGGCTGAAGTCTTTATCATAAACAGCTTGGGCACATAAATATTTTTAAATTTAACTGAAGCGCCTCCCCGAATGTTGTCCTGCTTAAACTTAGCACAACCAAGTCGATTAGGATGTGCTTGGCCTGAACAAAGGAACTATCACCGTCAACGCACGCAAAATACCGAATTATTCCATCGCTTAGAGAATAGGTCCAGTGATTTCCAGTGGGACAACTTCCTTTGTTCCACAAGTGCGGGATATGCGCCACTAACTTATATTTGGATTTGACTGTTTGACCCTCTTTTTTTGATCTAATCCAGACGTCCAAGGGTCTTTTTTCATGATAGCAATTGTAAATTCTTACTGTCTTATAACCTGTTTTTGATCTTGGCGTTACTGGAGTAGTTCTCAAGGGGCAGCTATCGCCAAGGGCTTGGACAGTCACGTACGCATACTCGTCCAAGTTGATTTTCTCTACTCTACAGACGACGTCTTTTGATGACCTTGAGTAAAAGGCTAACTTGCAATCTCCAGTTCTGAACTTTTTTTGCAAAAACAAACTTGTACTCCAGAGCGAAAGTTCAAAACGATAAATGAATTCATTGCTATTTTTGGCACATATCTTTTGTTCTTTTTGCCAAATAGAGGTAGGTGAGCGTGTGCAAATCGACCATATGACCGCTACGAAAA